>NZ_JBEPXO010000085.1:0-15342 GCF_041641895.1 Salinigranum sp.
CGTCCGGTTCGAACGACCGGTCGTGGAGCATGAGCGGGACGTCGTACTCGCCGCTCGGCAGTCCGAGTCGCTCCTCGCGCGAACTCGTGATGAAGTAGAAGCCGTTCAGGCCGGCGTAGTTGTTGAGCCGACTGATACCGAGCGCGTGGTCGTGGTACGACGACGTCATCCTGGCCTGTCGGTTCGGGACGTCCTGGACGTGCTTCTCGAAGCGCGGGCCAGTGACGCCACCGGGCGACGTCCACATCTCCGCCTGGCCGTCGCTCTCCGGTTCGACGTTCAGGCCGTGGACGTGCGTCACCGTGCGGACCGCCGGTACCGGGCCGTCGTAGTTCGGATAGTCCGCGGGTCGCGTCCCGTCGATGCGGTCGTCGACGGACAGCAGGTGTTCGCTCGGGAGGCCGCTGTTGTCGAAGCGGAGTTTGAGTCGCTCGTTCCGCCGCGCCTGGATGATCGGGCCGGGGTACTCCCCGTCGTACCCCCAGAGCGTCGTCGCCGGGAGGTCCGGGTGGAGGCGCTCGGAGAACTCTACCAGCGGGATGTCGTAGTACGTGGCCCCCTTCCGTTTCCCGTCCGGGTCGCGGACGTCTGGTCTCGGGAGGGGCTGGACGTACTTCGCGAGGTCGGGCGAGGTCCGTGCGTCGGCACGGCCGACCGTCCGGGCGAGCGCGCCCGCAGTCGCGACGGCGGCGCCCGTCGCCCGGAGCATCGTGCGTCGAGTGTACTCTGGGGGCATCGTCCCGAGTCCCGTGTCGACGGTGACCTGCAAACAGGTTCTGGTACGATTGTCGAATCTGTCGGTATTCGTCGCCGAATTGTTCAAAAATATCGACATTGATCCGCCATAGATAGTACACTTGAACAGAATCGGGAGGGCCAGTCGTTCCGAGGCGGACCCTCACGCGGTGCCGACTGTGCGTCCTCGGGGCTGTCGACGCGCTACCGGTCCGAGACCAACTGGTCGACGAGGCGCTCGAAGCGGTCGACCATGCGCTCCGGGAGCGACGGTTCGACGACCGACAGCAGGTCGACGGTTCGCTCGGGCCGTTCGAGCACGAGCGTCACCCGGTCCGCGTCGTCGCGCCGCTTGCGGACCACCGCCTGTTCGACGAGGTGGTCGAGGTGCCACTCGAGGGTGCTCCTCGCGATGCCCACGCGAGCGGCGACGTCAGCCGGCCGCGACGGGCCGTGTTCGAGCAGGTCGAAGACGACGTCCCGGGCAGTCTCCCGCCGGAGGAGCGCCAGGACGCCCCGCGACCACGGGTCGGCGTCGGACGGATAGTAGTGAGTCCGACCGTAGTACGACTCTCGGACGACCGCGTCGGCGTCGACGAGTCGGCGCAGGTGGTACTGAATCTGCCCGGGGGCGAGGTCAAGCCGTCGGACGAGGCCGCTGAAGTGGACGCCGGGGTGTTCGAACACGTACGTCCGGATCCGCACGCGAGTCGGTTCAGTCATCGGGGCGGCCTCCCGCGGTTCGTGGGACGTCCCCCGCGGACCGGGCGTGATACACCGCGCCGACGACGCACGCGGCCACGAGCGTGTCGAGACCGTGCTCGACGAGGTGGTGTGGCGCCGGGCCGAGCAGGTCCAGCATCGTCATCGTGGCGACGACCGGTCGCGCGAACAGCGTCCCGAGTGCGAGCGCGACCAGCAGGTACGACCGGGACCGCCGCCGCAGGAAGGCTGCGAGTCCGAGGCCGGCCACGAGTGCCGTCACGACTCCTGCCAGCGCGAGGACGAGCGCGAGTTCCGGCGCGGCCGTGACGCCCGAGAGGATGGAAGCGGAGCGCATGGCTATCCGTCGCCTTCTCACCCCAGCCACCTGAGTGGTTCGGGTGGCCCAGGAGCGACCGGACCGCGACTGCGGTCGGCAAACCGAGTCACTGCGACACCCTCATCAGCATACTTTTGCCCGCAGGTGGTAACGTGTGCCCGTGGTCACGCTCACCCCCGGCATCGTCGTCGTCTTCGCACTCATCCTCGTGGCCCTCGTGCTGTTCGCCACCGAGCCGGTTCCGGTGGACGTGACGGCTATCTCCGTGATGGTCGCGCTGATGCTCGTCGAGCCGGTGTCGGGGCTCTTCGTCGACGTCGGCCTCCTCGGCGCACCGGTGCCGATGGTCTCGCCCGAGGAGGGGCTGTCGGGCTTCGCGAACGCCGCGACGCTGACCGTCCTGGCGATGTTCATCCTGAGCGAGGGCGTCCAGCGGACGGGAATCGTCCAGAAGCTGGGGGCGTTCATCTCCCAGTACACCGCCGACAGCGAGAGCCGGCAGCTCGCCGCCACCATCGGCGTCGTCGGTCCCATCTCGGGCTTCATCAACAACACCGCCGCCGTCGCCATCCTCCTGCCGATGGTGACTGACCTGGCCGAACGCGGCGGCACCTCCCCCTCGAAACTCCTCTTGCCCCTCTCGTACGCGTCGATGTTCGGCGGGATGCTCACGCTCATCGGCACCTCGACGAACATCCTCGCCTCCGAACTCGCCGACCGCCTGCTGGGAGAGCCGTTCGGGATGTTCGAGTTCACCCAACTCGGACTCGTCGTGAGCCTCGTCGGCACCGTCTACCTCCTCACTCTGGGGCGACTCCTGACCCCGGAGCGCATCAAACCGCGGGTCGACCTCACCGAGGAGTTCGAGATGGCCGACTACCTGACCGAGGTGCGAGTGCGCGAGGACTCCCCGCTCGTCGGGATGCGCGTGTCCGAGGCGCTGGTCGAGACGGACTTCGACGTCGACCTGCTCCAGCTCATCCGCGGGGACCAGGTGTTCCTCGAACCGCTCGGGCCGAAGGAGATTCAGGTCGGCGACGTGTTCGCGCTCCGGACCGACCGCACCACCCTCGTCGGCTTCCTCGACGCCGAGGGACTCGACCTCGTTCCCGTTACCGTCGACGAGGCAGAACTCGAAACGGCCGGCGAGGGACAGAACCTCGTCGAGGTGGTCATCGCACCCGGGTCGTCGCTCGTCGGCGAGTCGCTCGCCACCTCGCGCTTTCGTCAGCGCTACGACGCCACCGTCCTCGCGCTCCGCCGCGGCGGCGAACTCGTCCGGAGACGCCTCGACCGCGTCCAGTTCCGCGTCGGCGACACCCTCCTGGTGCAGGCCGCCACTGAGAGCATCGAGCGGATGGACCAGAACCGCGACTTCATCGTCGCTCAGGAGGTCGAACGCCACGACTTCCGCGAGTCGAAGATCCCCGTCGCCATCGGCATCGTGGCCGTCGTCGTCGCGCTGGCGGCGATCGACTTCGTCCCCATCGTCGTCTCGGCGCTCGCCGGGGCGGTGGCGATGGTCGCGACCCGCTGTCTCCGCCCCACCGAGATATACGACGCCGTCCAGTGGGACGTCGTCTTCCTCCTCGCGGGCGTCATCCCGCTCGGCATCGCCATGGAGCGGACGGGCGCGGCCGAACTGCTCGCGGACGCCGTCGTCACGAGTGCGACCCTCCTCCCCCTCGTCGGCGTCCTCGGACTCTTCTACGTCGTGACGGCGCTCCTGACGAACGTCATCTCGAACAACGCGAGCGTCGTGCTGATGGTCCCCGTCGCCGTCGAGGCCGCGACGACCCTCGGCGCGAACGCCTTCTCGTTCGTCCTCGCGGTGACGTTCGCGGCCTCGACGGCGTTCATGACGCCCGTCGGCTACCAGACGAACCTCTTCGTCTACGGACCGGGCGGCTACCGATTCACCGACTACATCCGCGTCGGCGGTCCGATGCAACTCGTCTTCGCCGTGGTGACGACGCTCGGTATCGTGTTCTTCTTCGGGCTGTGAGGGGGTCGAGTCGTCCCGCTGCGCGCGACTGGTCTGGTTCGAATCCCCTGCTGCTGGTTTTCCCCACGTTTTTACGAGGGAGCGAAGCGACCGAGTAAAGAGTGGAATGGGACCGCCCGGATTCGAACCGGGGTCACGGGCACCCAAGGCCCGAAGTATACCAGGCTAACCCACGGTCCCGTACTCGACTGTGGACGAGCGGAGCGGTAAAACGTTTCGTTGCGAGTCGTCGAGCGTGCGTCTCACTCGCGACGCTCGGCACGGACGAAGGGGTCGCCGGCGCGCTCGAACGCGACCTCGACCTCGTACCCCAGCTGCTCGAGGAGCGCGATGACATCGTCGGGCGACCGGCCCTGCGAGCGGAGCGCCGCGTCGTGGAGTTCGCAGTAGACGAGGCGGCACTCGGGGCGTGAGAGCGTCTCACGGAGGCCGGTGAGTACCTGCCACTCTGCGCCCTCGACGTCGATCTTCACCACGGTGGGGGTCGGCAGACCCTCGCTGGCGACGAACTCGTCGCCGACGACGGTTTCGACCGCGATGGTCGTCCCCTCGGTGACGTGACCGGCGACGAGTGAGTGCCCGGCGGGACCGGTCTGTGACTCGCCGTCGAAGAGCCGGACGGCGAACTCGGCCGTCCCCGCCTCGTCGGAGAGCGCGTAGCGGTACAGCGTGACGTCGGCGTCGTTGAGCGCGGCGTTCTCCGCCAGCCGTCGAGCGTTGTCGGGTTCGGGGTCGAACGCGACGACGTCGGTGTCGAGGACGCTGTCGGCGAGGCAGGCGTAGACGCCGACGTTCGCACCGACGTCGTAGAACACGTCGGAGGGACGCATCCGGCCGAGGAGGTCCTCGAGGATGGGACGCTCGGGCAGACGGCGGAACTCGCCGAACTCGTTGCGTGAGGTCATCCGGAAACGGGCCGTGGCGTCGCCCACCGTCAGAGACTGGACGTCGGCCGCGCGAGCGAACTGGACGTCACGGACGGCGCGGGTAACGAGGGTGAAAGCCGAGCTGACAGGCCTCGTGCGTCCGAGACGTGTGACGAGTCGCCCGACCCGACCGAGAGGAGCGGATTTCGTGTTCATCGTCTCGTGAACGTCCCGAACCGTCATAGTTAGCCGCGTGCTGCTGGCGGAGGGCGGGACTGGCGGCGTACGCGTGTGCTTCGGCGGGTGGTGTCGCCACGGCCGGGTCGTCCACGACTCACTCCACGACGTTCAGCAGGAGGTCACCCGCGTCGACCATCGACTCGAGCGGGTTGTCCTCGATGTCGAGCGGGAGGTCGACCCGGCCGCGGCGACGCGCGGACTCCCAGCTGGCGAAGATGAGCTCCTCGGCCGCGAGGGCGTTCCGCGCGGAGAGTTCCGACTCCGTCCCCGTCTTCAGCGCCGTGACGAGTTCCTCGATGGCACGTTCCTCGTAGCTCGTCGTGGAGAGGCGGTCGGTGAGCCGCGCGGAGAGCGTCGCTGGGAGTCTGCCCGCGACAGTCGTCAGGCCGGACCGGATCCGGCCGGGGACGGGTTTGTGGACCGTGTCGAGACCGGTGTCGACGACGGTCCAGCCGGAGCCGTCGACGCGGTACCGGAGTTCGGCCTCCTCGGCACCGAGTTCGATGGTGCCGTTCGAGCCGACGACGCGGAGCTGACAGTCGACGAAGTCCGCCGCGCGGCCGGTCGACGCCAGCCCGCTCACGCCGTTGGCGTAGCGCCACTGCGAGACCGCCTGGTTCTCGTTGTGCGTCCCGAAGAGGACGTTCTCCTCGGTGTAGTCGATGTTGGCGAGCACCCAGTCGACGGGGGAGCCGTCGACGAGGTAGTTGCAGATGTCGAAGAAGTGCGTCCCCATGTCATAGAGGGTCTCCGCACCGAACTCCAGCCGCTCGACGTCACCGATACAGCCCTCGGAGACGAGCGTCTTCGCCTGTCGGACCGGCTTGCCGAACCGCTTCTGGTGGTTGATAGTCAGCTGGACGCCCTCCTCGTCACAAACGCGTGCCATCTCCCTCGCGTCGCCCCAGGTGAGCGCCATCGGTTTCTCGCAGTGGATGGCCTTCACGACGCCGCTGCGGGCGGTGCCGACGACGAGGCTCGCGTGAACCGACGGCGGCGTGCAGATGCTCACGATGTCGGGTTCGACCTCGGCGAGCATCTCCTCGTAGTCGGTGTAGACGTGCTCGAGCGGGATGTCGTGGGTTCGGGCGAACGCCTCGGCGTTCTCCCGGACGATGTCGGCGCAGGCGACGAGTTCGCAGTCGTCGAGGCGCTGGTAGCCGGGGGCGTGGCGGTACGCCATCGCGAACCCGTCGGTGCTGGGGTTCTTCGGGTCGGGGCCGGTGCCGATGAACGCGACGGTGTAGGTCATTGGGCGTCCGGTACGGCGGAGGGAGCCATAAACAAGCAGTCGCTAACGGGGCGGGAGCGGACGACAGGGTCACCCAGCCGGTCGTTAGTCCCGACCTGACGAGACGGGCGAGATACCCTCGGAGGATTCGCGTCGGGCGTGTGCGGCGTCGCCGTGCGCCTGTCGACGCTCGGGGATGTCGACGAGGCCGAGGAGCTGTGCGGCGAGTCGACGGACCCGGCCGAACGTGAGGACGAGCATCGCGACGGTTTCGACCGGCTGACGGCGGATGACGTTCCGTGGGAGGCACTTCCGGACGCGCGTCTCGAGGGGCACCTCGTCGACGACCCACCAGTCGGCGTCGGCTTTCCCGTGCCGGTACGACTTCGCCCAGTACTGCCGCACCGAGAAGGCGTAGTAGTGTTCGACGACCATGCTCGGCTCGTACCAGATGTCGAACCGCTGGCTGATGCGCCGGCCCAGTTCCGTCTCCTCGTGGCCGTGGAAGAACGTCTCGTTGAACCCGCCGACAGCGTCGATGACCGACTTCCGCATCGCCATGTTGCAGCCGACGACGAGGTCCGTGTACTTGCCCTCGTCGCCCTGGTCGTACCACGGGAGTTGCTTGTAGGTGATGACGGCGTCGTCCGGCTGGAACACCCGGCCGGCGACGACGTCGTGTTCGTCGAGCGCATCACTCGCCGCCTGCAGGTGGCCCGGGCGCGGCATCGAGTCGTCGTCGAGGAACACCAGCTTCTCGGCGTTCGCTCGTTTGATGGCCTCGTTGCGGGCCTTGGAGGCACCAGGGTCGGAGCGGATGATGACCTCGTAGTCGTCGAACTCCTGCGCGTCGAGGTAGCGGAGGCAGTCGATTTCCGACTCCGGTTTGATGGTTGGAACGATGATGCTGAGCTCGACCATGAGACAGATTCCTGTAATTTCTCGATACGTTGTTCGACCCGATATAGTTTTCTGCCTCAGTGACGTTTTCGCCGCGCCAGCGCCCGCGCTCGGTCGATCAGGGTAGCGTCGAATCCGCAAGCGTGAGCCGAGAGCCACCGCGAGGCGGGCCGAGAGTTCAAGTACCGGCGGGCGGCCATCCCGCCTCGGATGCCCACCTTCACCGCAGTGTCGCAGGCGGCGTACTGCCCCCGGCAACTGTACTACGCGCGACGCGACGGCGACGACGGTCCCTCGCCGGGGGAACGACGGCGACAGCGGCTCGCGTTCAGGTACGGTGAACTCCGCGGTGCGGACGACGAACGGTTGCGCGCCGAACCAGTCGCGCTCGCCCCGGACGCGTACCGGGCGGCGCTGGAACGACTGGCGGAGCGCGACGACTGGGCCGCGCTCTGTGATCCGGTCGACACCCACGTCTCGCTGGCCGGGAAGGACTGTCGGGGCCGCGTCCACAAACTCGTCGACACCGTCGGCGGGACGGTCCCGTCGTTCGTCTCCCCCGGCGCCCCACCGGGGCGCGGGGTGTGGGAACCCCAGCAGGTACGGGCCGTCGCGGCGGCGAAGGCGCTGTCGTGGGAGCGCGAGGAGGCGACGTCGCACGCGCTCGTCGAGTATCCGGCGCACGGCGTCGTGCGAACGGTCCGGCTGACGACGCGGGCGAAGGCGGCGTACCGGCGGGCGCTCCGTGCCGTGCGGGCGCTGGACGGCCCGCCGCCGCGACTCCGCGACGCGTCACGCTGTCGCGCGTGTTCCTATCAGGACCGCTGCGGGGTCAGAACCCGGTCGATGCGCTCGCTCCTGGGTCGGTGACTACTCGCCACCCTCGTCCCCTTCGGCTTCGTGTGCCTCGATTGACTCCCAGATGGCACACCAGTCCGCGGTGTCGACGTACCCCTCGACTTTCGCGCACGCCCCGAACCCGTCGCCGTTCTGGTCCGGGATGTACTCCGCACAGTTCCCGCAGTCCTGGTTGGGCCCGGCGAACTCGCTCTCGTCGGCCTCGGCGAACCGGACGGCCTCCTTCGTCCGCAGGTTCTCCGGGTCGCGTCGTTCGCCGGCCTGTGAGAGCGCCGTTCGGTACACCTCGGGCACCGGTCCGTGGACGAACTCCTCCATCGACACGCCCGGTGGACGCTCCTCGTCGTGGTCGCCCCCACCGCCGCTCGTCCCGTCGGCCGCAGACGCTGCCGTCGCTGTCTCCGTCTCGGTCGACCCGCCGCCGGTCCCGCCGGTACAGCCCGCGAGAGCCCCGACACCGAGCGCCCCGAGAAGCGTTACGAACCGCCGTTTCCGCCTGTCGACTCCCCCCATGTTCGTCGGTAACACGTCAGACAGTATAAACGGTTCCGACGGTTCCGGGCGTCCGAGAACCGCCGCTGTGGACCGCCGACAGGTCACTCGTCGGCGTGGTCGGCCAGCCACGCCGCCACCCGGTCGGCGTGCGCGCCCCGGCGGTGGACGACGCCCCGCCCGGGGTCGACGACGGTGCTCCCGCCGCCGGGCGTCTCGCCGCCGTCGAGGACGACGGCACAGGCGTCGCTGACCGCCGAGGAGAGGTCGGCGACGCGACGGACGCTCCCGTGCCCGGAGAGGTTGGCGCTCGTCGCCGTCACGGGGAGCGGTTTCGCGGCCCGGTAGAACGAGAGTGCGACCGGGTGGTCGGGGATTCTGAGCCCCACCCGGTCGCGTCCGGCGGTGAGTGCGTCCGGGAGCGACGGGGCGGCCTCGACCACCACCGTCACGGGGCCGGGGAGGAAGGCGTCGACGAAGCGCTCGTCGCGTTCGGTGAGGCGGGTGTACCGGCGGGCCGTCTCGACGTCGGGGACGCCGAGCGAGAGCGGCTTGTCCCGACTGCGGCGCTTCGTCTCGAAGACGCGTTCGACGGCGTCGGCGCTCGACGCGTCCGCACCGAGACCGTACACCGTCTCCGTCGGGTAGACGACCAGTTCGCCGTCGGCGATGGCGTCGGCCGCAGCAGCGAGTTCGTCGTCGGTGGGGAGATGGGGCGTCACGCGTGTCGGTCTCGCCTCAGACGAGCGCCTCGAGGGCGTCTTCGACTTCGTCGTAGTCGGGGAAGTCGGGCCACTCGCTCGCGACCCAGGCGTACGCCACCCGCCGGTCCGAGTCGAGGAGGAACACGGCCGGTCGTGGCTCCTCGATACCCGTCATCCCGTCCATCGGGTTGGCGATGCCGTACTCCCGTCCGACGGCGTTCGAGGGGTCCGAGAAGAGCCGGTAGTCCATCCCCCGCTCCGCGACGAACGACTTGTGCTCGTAGGGGGTGGAGATGGAGACGCCGACGACGGTGAGCGAGTCACCCCACCCGCGGTCGCGAATCTCGTTCCACACGTACGTCGACGGGAAGGCGCCGTCCATAGGGTGGAAGACGAGACAGACCGGGCCGTCGGCGGTGAGGTCGGAGAGCGAGACGTCCTCCCAGTACTCGTCGTTCACGAGCGGGCGGGTGAAGTCCGGCGCGGTGTCACCGACGTCGACGTGGTCCGTCTCTGGGAGTTCGACGACTTCGAAGTCGACCATCTACGACCCCTCCCCGTAGGTCTTCTCGAGGTACTCGACGATGTTCGCCGACTCGGACATCGTGACGCCCGTCCGCTCGTCGACGATGGCCGGGACCGTTCGCTTGCCCGAGACGCGCTTGACGACGTCTCGGTCCCCGTGCATCGGCTCGACGAACCGCGAGGTGTAGTCGAGGTCGTACTCGTCGAGGGTCCGGACGACGCGCTCGCAGTACGGACACGCCTGCAACCGGTACAGGGTGATGGTCGAGTCGCTCATACCCGTCGTATGAACGTGCGCGGCCTAAGCGTGTCGCAACCGGACGACAGAGCCGTCGATGGACAACTCTTAATTCCGCGCCCCGACAACGTCTGGTGTTATATGGGTTTGCCGCTGCACTCGATGGCCACGCTCACGCAGACGACCGTCGGACAACTCACCGACGTGGTATCGGTGAACGATACGACCGTCACCGTCGTCGGGGCCATCGCGATCGTCGTCCTCATCGGGCTCTCCGCGTTCTTCTCCTCCTCGGAGATCGCGATGTTCTCGCTCGCGAAACACCGGGTCGACAACATGGTCGAGGAGGGGGTCCCGGGAGCGGACGTGGTCAAGGAGCTGAAGGACGACCCACACCGCCTCCTCGTCACCATCCTGGTCGGGAACAACCTAGTCAACATCGCGATGACCTCCATCGCCACCGGGCTGTTGGCCATCCTCCTCGACAACCAGGGGCTTGCCGTCATCGCCTCGACGTTCGGTATCACCGCCCTGGTGTTGCTGTTCGGCGAGTCCGCGCCCAAGTCGTACGCCGTCGAGAACACCGAGTCGTGGGCGATTCGCATCGCCCGGCCGCTGAAGCTCTCGGAGTACCTGCTGTTCCCGCTCATCGTCATCTTCGACTACCTCACGCGGGTTATCAACCGCGTGACCGGGGGACGCTCCGCCATCGAGACGACGTACGTCACCCGCGACGAGATTCAGAACATGATCGAGACCGGGGAGCGCGAGGGCGTCATCGAGGAGGACGAGCGGGAGATGCTCGACCGAATCTTCCGCTTCAACAACACCATCGCCAAGGAGGTGATGACTCCTCGGCTCGACATGACGGCGGTCCCGAAGGGTGCGACCCTCGACGAGGCCATCGAGACGTGCGTCCAGTCCGACCACGAGCGCGTCCCCGTCTACGACGGCAACCTCGACAACGTCATCGGCATCGTCAACATCCGTGACCTCGTCCGCGAGAAGCACTACGGCGAGGGCACCGCCCGCCTGACCGACCTCGTCCAGCCGACGCTGCACGTCCCCGAGTCGAAGAACGTCGACGAACTCCTCCAGGAGATACAGAAAGAACGGATGCAGATGGTCGTCGTCATCGACGAGTTCGGGACCACCGAGGGCCTCATCACCATGGAGGACATGGTCGAGGAGATCGTCGGCGACATCCTCGAAGGAGACGAGGAGGAGCCGTTCGAGTTCCTCGACAACGGCGACTGTCTGGTCCGCGGCGAGGTGAACATCGACGAGGTGAACGACGTGCTCGACATCGAACTCCCGGAGGGCGAGGAGTTCGAGACGCTCGCGGGCTTCATCTTCAACCGCGCGGGCCGCCTCGTCGAGGAGGGCGAGGAGATAACCTACGAGAACGTCGTCATCCGCATCGAGCAGGTGGACAACACCCGTATCATGAAGGCGCGGCTCTCGACCCGGTCGGAGGACGAACTGGAGAGCACAGACGGGGACGAGGACGAGGCCGAGGCGGAGGCCGAGGCCGAGGGGTAGTCGGCCTCACGGCGGCACACGAACGCTTTTCACCGCCGAGTCGAGCCTCGTACCCGAACGGATGTTCGAGCCCTCCACCGGCCGCGACGACGAACACGACGAGGAACGCGACCGACTGCCGCTGGCCGCCATCGTCGCGGGCGGTATCGTCGTCCTCTTGTACAGCGTCCTCGTCGCGGGACAGATACTCGCCCCGATCGCCCTCTTCGCGTGGGTGTTCGTCGTCTACCTCCTCTGGCGGTTCGTCCGCGCACACGAACGGCTCGCCGACGCGGCGGAGCGGCTGGCGGCCGACGGGCCTCCCGCTCGTGCCCGTGACCGTGACCACGGCCGGGGCCGCCGACGCGGCCTCACCGACGGCAACAGTGGGTCACCCGAGGAGTAGGCGGTCGACGAGCGTGAACAGCCCGTACGAGAGGGCGAACGCGAGACCGAGCGAGCCGAGCCACGCCAGCACGGTGTACCCCATCTTCGCGGCGCTGACGCCGCCACCCCCTTCGTTCGCGGCGGCGTACCCCGAGCCGATGATGGCGCTGACGATGATCTCGTTGAACGAGACGGGGATACCGAACGCCACGGCCGTCTGTGCGATAGCGAACGAGGGAATCATCGCCGCGATGGACCGTCGCGGACCGAGCGACGAGTAGTCTTGGGCGAGCGCCTTGATCATCCGCGGCGCGCCCGTCCACGACCCGACGAGGAGGCCGAGACCACCCCCCGCGAGGACGGCCGGGAGCGGGATGGAGAAGTCGCCGGTGAGGGGTACGAGCGGGCCGATGGCGAGGCCGACCTGTGACCCGCCGGCCGAGAAGGCCACCAGCGCGCCGAGGACGAGGAGGAAGCGTTGCTGGCCGCGAGCCTCGTCGTCGACCATCTCGCGGGCGAGCGCCAGTGCGGCGAGCGAGGAGAGGAGGACGGTGGCGGCCGCCCGGGCGACGAGCGGCCCCGTCGGGAAGAGTCCCGTACCCGCGAGGGTGCCGGCAATGGAGCCGCTCCCGTCGGGGCCGGGGAGGACGGCGAACTCGATGTTGACGACGATGGCACCGACCACCCCCGCGAGGACGGGGACGGCGAGGCGCTCGGGGACGCGCTCGTTTCGGAGTGCTCTGGCGGTCGAGTAGGCGATGCCGCCGCCGACGAACGGCGTGAGGACCCAGAGCGTCCCGATTTCCTGGTACTTCCCCCAGGCAGGGTCGCCGCCGAGCGCGAGACCGGCCCCGACGACGGCCCCGGTGACGGTGAACGCCGTCGCGATGGGGTAGCCCGCGAAGACGCCGAGCGCGACGAGGGTGGCGGCGACGAGCAGCGCGACGATGACGGCGGGCGCGGTGAGCGAGGTGCCGGCGACGAGTTCGGTGCCGACCGCCTCGGTGACGTTCGCCCCCTGGAGTACGGCACCCAGGAACCCGAGCATGCCGACGACGAAGCCGGCCCGCATCACGGAGATGGCGTTCGCCCCGACGGCCGCGGCGAATGGCGTCGACCCCGACGACCCGGCGCCGATAGCCCAGGCCATGAACAGGGAAGCGATGGCAGCGACGAGGAACGTCGCGAGAGCCGCTGTCGTGACCATTCAGATTACTTCCCGCGGTAGGCGTCCTCGTACCCGTCGCGGAGGTTCATGAGCGTCCGACGGATGTAGAGATACGCGAAGAACACGATCAGGAGAAGGCCGACGACGAGCGCGACCAGAATGGGGTCGCTGGCGAGCGTGTCGACGACTCCAGTCGCGGGCGCGACAGGGAGCATGTACCGCGGTACCGACGGCGCGGGTAAAGCCGTTTCGGGGTAGTTCTCTCAGGCTCGGCGTCCACAGAAGTGGCAACACTCATACGGACCGCGTGGAAAAATCAGCGCCGATGGCCGGTCTCCTGCCCTCCAAGCCCGACATCGACCCGAGCGACGAGCCACGGGTCGTCGGCCTCGACTCCGACGACGCGGACGAACTCATCGACGCCCTCTCGTCGTCGACCACACGCGCGGTCCTCGCAGCCCTCCACGAAGACCCGGCCTCGGCCTCCGAACTCGCCGACCGGGTCGGCACCTCCCTCCAGAACGTCCAGTACCACCTCCGAAAGCTCGAGGACGCCGGTCTCGTCGAGGTGGGCGACACCGTCTACTCCGAGAAGGGGCGAGAGATGAACGTCTACGTCCCCTCCGACCGTGCACTCGTCGTCGTCGCCGGTCGACAGGAGGAGACGACGGGACTGAAGGCCGCCCTCTCGCGCCTCCTGGGCGGCGTGGGCGTCCTCGGCCTCGCCAGCGTCGTCGTCGACCGACTCGCGCGGGAGGGACTCCCCGGTCTCGCGGCGAGCGGTGGGGCCGGCGACGGCGGCGCGGGTGGCGGTGGGGGCGACAGCGGGGCCGCACCGCCCGAGACGCCGACCCCCGAGGCCGACGCGACCGGCGGCGCCGCTGCACCGACGCCCGAACCGACCGCCACACGGCCGGCGACAGAGGTGGAGACGGTGACCGAAGCCGCAACCGGAACCGGGACCGTGACCGAATCCGAGGGTGGCTTCCAGATCGCCGAGGCGACGACGACCACGACGGGACCGACGGAGGCGACGACGGTGACCGACGCGGCCGTCTCGGGGACGGCGACGTCCGCGCCGACGGGAACCGCGACGGCGATGCCGGAGGCGACCCGGACGTCGACGGCGCTCCCCGAGGCGACGATGACCCAGACGGCGACGTCGGTTCCGACGACGGCCGTCGCCGAGACGACTTCGAAGGCGACTACGGTCACCACGGCCGCGGCACAACCGGGCGTGTTCGACGGCCTCGCGGCCTCGCCCGGCCTGCTGTTCTTCCTCGGCGGGACGACGGTACTGCTCGGCGGATTCGCGCTCTGGTGGGTCCGGCGCTGACTGACGTGTGGTAACACGCCACAAAGTAAAATCGGCGTTTGACTCTTAGGTGCTCTCTTGACCCGGAGACCCCAACGAGTGAATGCGCCCGGTACGGTTCCCGCTGACGCCTGCCCTCCTCCCACCTCCGACGGCCGGCCGGGTGCGAGCTTCTGTTTCCGTTCTCACTCGACGACCCGTTCTTCGAACACCTCGCCGTCCGGCGTCACCAGCCGACAGCGGACGCCGCCCGCGACGGCGTCGAGTTCGGCGTGACCGGGGCGGTTCCCCCGCGGCTGGGCGTGGCTCCCCGGGTTGAGGAGCGTCACTGGCCCGGACGCGTCGAGCGTCGGCCGGTGTGAGTGACCGAAGACGACCACGTCGGCACCGCGCTCGCGGCCGAACAGCGACAGCGCCGTCGGCCCGCCCTCGCGGGTGTGAGTGACCGCGAAGCGGAGCCCGCCGTACTCGAGGGTCCGCGCGACGGGGAGTCGCTCGCGGATGGCCGCACTGTCGGTGTTCCCGTAGACGCCGCGGAGTTCGGTCGCGACGTCGTGGAAGGCGTCGAGGACGGGTTCGCGGTTGAAGTCGCCCGCGTGGACGACCACGTCGGCCTCGCGGACGGCCTCGAGCGTCCGTCCGGTGAGCTTGTGGTCCGAGCGGGCGTGTGTGTCGGAGACGGCGACGAGCATGCCGGAGGTAGGGGAGGGAGGATACACGAAGCTACCGCTCCCGAGTCCGACTCCGAGTCCGGGCCCGGACCCGGGGGTCCACCCCCGCGACCGAGAGCGACCCGGGGCTCAGAGGTCGTGTTCGACCGCCCAGTGGTGGAGGTGGGCGAACACGGGGAAGAGCGTCTCCGCCTTCCGCATCGGTGTGTACTCGACGCGCGGCGGCACCTCGTCGTACGCCCGTCGGTCGAGCAGGCCAGCCGCGGTCAGCTCCTTGAGCCGGGCGGAGAGGGTGTTGGGGGCGACGTCGAGCCGTGATTCGAGATCGCCGAACCGGAGCGGCCCCTCGGCGAAGGCGAACTCACTCAGGACGGCCATGGCGTGTGCGCGGCCGAGCAGGTCCAGCAGGGCGACGACGGTCCCCTCGACGCGCTCGCGCTCGTC
>NZ_JBEPXO010000086.1:0-15142 GCF_041641895.1 Salinigranum sp.
TCCGGCGTATCCGTCTCCGTCGGCTCTGGCGTGTCCGTCTCCGTCGGCTCCTGCGTGTCCGTCTCCGTCGGTTCGGGCGTCTCCGTCGGCTCTGGCGTGTCCGTCTCCGTCGGCTCCGGCGTGTCCGTCTCCGTCGGTTCGGGCGTCTCCGTCGGCTCTGGCGTGTCCGTCTCCGTCGGCTCCGGCGTGTCCGTCTCCGTCGGTTCGGGCGTCTCCGTCGGCTCCGGCGTCGCGGTTTCGGTGGGTTCTGGCGTGTCCGTCTCCGTCGGCTCCGGCGTCGCGGTTTCGGTGGGTTCCGGCGTGTCCGTCTCTGTCGGCTCCGGCGTCGCGGTTTCGGTGGGTTCTGGCGTGTCCGTCTCCGTCGGCACTGGCGTCGCGGTTTCGGTCTCGGTGGACACCAGCGTGTCAGTCTCCTCCGTCTCCGTCGTCTCTTCTTCCTCTTCCGTCTCTTCTTCCTCTTCCGTCTCCTCCTCTTCCGTCTCTTCTTCCTCTTCCGTCTCCTCCTCTTCCGTCTCTTCTTCCTCTTCGATCTCCTCCTCTTCCTCTTCCTCTTCCGTCTCCGTCGTCTGCTGTTCGAGCGTGTCCGAGGCGTCTATCTGAGCCGAGTCTGTCGGGGCGTCGCTCGCTGCCGCGGCCGTGCCGGAGACGGCAGGCGCGGCTGATGCGAGCAGGAGAGCGACGATGAGGCCGAGGGTTGCGAGGACGTGACGGTTCATGGTTCGGGGAGACCGTTCGAGGCGTCGCGGACGCCTGTGGTCAGTCGTACGACATTCACACGCCTGCCACTTTAAATCAGTCTCGGTGTATGTGCAATTTATTCAGTAGAGCGTGAGAATCAGTGGCGTGTGAACGTCTGGAAGAGACGAACCAGCCGGCGGGTCAGCAGACCTTTGACCGGGGACGTTCGACGGACGGTGTGGACGCTGTACTCTTCGACATGGACGGGGTACTGGTCGACTCCGAGCGCTTCTGGCACGCCTTCGAGGACGAGTGGGTGTTCGCCGAGGCGACCGAGGGAACGCCCGACCGCGACGAGGTCACGGGTCGAAACTACCGCGAGATACACGACTACCTCACGGAGGAGTACGGCACGACCGTCTCCAAAGAGGAGTTCGTCGCTCGCTACGACGAGCACGCGATGGAGGTCGTCTACCACGAGGTCGAACTGATGAACGGTGCGGAGGACCTCTTCGCCGACCTCCGCGCGAACGTGAGCGTCGCCATCGTCTCGTCCGCGCCGCAGTCGTGGATCGGCGTCGTCCGCGACCGGTTCGACCTCGACCCACTCGACCTGGTGTTGAGCGCCGACGACATCGACGAACCGGGCAAGCCCGAACCACACATCTACGAACACGCCGCACGAGAACTCGGTCTGGCCCCCGAGGACTGCGTCGTCGTCGAGGACTCGTACAACGGAGTGCTCGCCGCCTCTCGCGCCGGGACGCACTGCATCGGCTACCGGACGTCCGAGAACCGGGACGTGGACCTCTCGGCGGCCGACGAAGTCGTCGAGGGGCCCGGAGAACTGCGCGCGGCACTGGCGCGACTCGGCTGTCTGTGAGTGTCTGTGAGAACGAGAACGCGTCGAAGAGACGCCCGTGGGGCGGCTCAGGCGCTCACAGCAGCAGCAGCCGGGGGTTCTCCAGCAACTCGATGACGCGGTTGGTGAACTGCCCAGCGTCGGCACCGTCGACGACCCGATGGTCGATCGAGAGCGAGAGCGGCAGGGTGTGCCGCGCGACCACCTCGCCGTCTTCGACCACGGGGCGCTGTTCGATGGCCCCGAGGCCGAGGATGGCGACCTCCGGGTAGTTGATGATGGGCGTGGCGTACTCGCCGCCGATGGCTCCGAAGTTGGTGAGCGTGAACGTGCTGCCCTGCATCTCCTCGCGGGATATCTTCCGTTCCCGCGCCCGCTCGACCAGTCCACCGAGTTCCGAGGCGAGGTCGACGGCACCCTTCCGGTCGACGTCGCGAACCACCGGGACCATCAGACCCGCCTCGGTCGCGACGGCGACGCCGAGGTGGTACTCCTTCCGGTAGACGATTTCCTCCGCCTCCTCGTCGAGCATCGCGTTCAACTGCGGGAACTCCTTCAGCGCCTTCACCACCGCCGCCATCACGAACGGCATGTAGGTGAGCGACACGCCCCGTTCCTCCGCGTGGGGCTTCAACTCCGCGCGAAGCGCGACCAGGTCGTCCACGACTGCCGTGTCGTGGTGTGAGACGTGTGGCGCCGTGTACTTCGAGCGCTGCATCTGCTCGCCGATGGCCTGCCTGACGCCCCGGTAGGGCACACGCTCGTCCGCGCCGCTCGCCGTCGACGCCGCGACCCCCTCCGTCCCGGCCGGTTCGCTCGTCGGGGTCGCAGTCGTGGTGTCGGGACCGGAGTCGGCCGCCTCCGGTTCGGCCGCCGCCTCACCCGCCTCCGACACTGCGGCCGCGTCTGCCTCCTGCGCCGCTCGCTGCGCCTCGGCGTAGGCGTTGACGTGGTCGGGCGTGACGAACGCCTCGCCCTCCCGCGTCTCGTCCGTCGGCACGTCGTCGATGTCGACGCCCTCCTCCTTGGCGAGTTGCCGGGTCGCCGGCGCGGCGAGCGTCTTCGACCTCCCCGCCGGCGCCGCCTCGCCCGCCGCTGCTGTCTGTCCGTCACCGGCGTCACCGCGCGACGTCGCCGAGCGACCACTGAACGAAGCGGACGCGGGCCCCGACCGCTCGTCGGCCGCGCTCGCGTCGCCCGCGTCCGTCGCCTCGGCCGCAGAGGTGTCGGCCGCCGCTCTGACGTCACCCTCGGTGATGCGTCCGCCGGGGCCGCTGCCGTCCACGTCCGCGAGAACAACGCCGAGTTCCCGCGCGAGACGGCGGACGCTCGGCGGGGCGAACACCCGTGCGTCCGGCGTGTGGTCCGCGTCCTCGTCAGGGCTGGTCTCCGGTGCCGTGTCGTCGGCCTGGGCCTCCGTCGCTTCCTCGTCGGCCTCGACTCCCGTGGCGTCCTGCTCGTCCGCCTCGCCGTCGTCGGCGTCGGGGACCTCGAACGTGATGATGACGTCGCCGACCGGGACGATTTCGCCCTCTTCGGCGAGCAGCTCCTTCACCGTCCCGTTGTACGGCGACGGCACCTCGACGAGCGCCTTGTCCGTCTCCACCTCGGCGACGACCTGGTCCTCGGTCACGGTGTCGCCGGGTTCGACGTGCCACTCGACCAGTTCGCCCTCCGCGACGCCCTCGCCGACGTCGGGCAGTTTGAACTCCTCGATCATTGGAACTCGGCCGCCTCCCGGATGCCGTCCTCGATTCGGGCCACCGACGGCAGGTAGTAGTCCTCCAGCGCGTACAGCGGGTAGGGGACGTCGTAGCCGGTCACCCGGACGACCGGCGCCTTCTGGTGGTAGAGCGCCCGCTCCTGGATGGTGGCCGTTATCTCACCGGCCATGCCACCCGAGCGCGGGGCCTCGTGGACCACGCAGGCCCGGCCGGTCTTCTTGAACGACTCGACGATGGCGTCGCGGTCGAGCGGCGAGACCGTCCGGAGGTCGACGACTTCGCAGTCGATGCCCTCCTCGGCGAGATTCTCCGCCGCCTCGAGCGTGCGGGGCGTCATCGCGCCGTAGACGAACACCGAGACGTCCGCCCCCGCTCTGCGGACCTCTGCCTCCCCGATGGGCACGGTGTACTCGCCCTCGGGGACGTCGCCCCGGAAGGCGCGGTAGATGAGTTTCGGTTCGAGGAAGACGACGGGGTCGGGGTCGCGGATGGCGGAGATGAGCAGTCCCTTCGTGTCGTACGGCGTCGAGGGGATGACGACCTTCAGGCCGGCCTCGTGCGCGTAGAACGCCTCCTTCGACTCGGAGTGGTGTTCGGGCGCGCGGATGCCACCGCCGTAGGGCGCACGGATGACCATCGGGCAGGTGTACCGGCCGCGTGACCGGGTCCGGAGGCGGGCGGCGTGCGAGACGATCTGGTCGAACGCGGGGTACATGAAGCCCGAGAACTGTATCTCGGGGACGGGCTTGAGACCGTAGGCGGCCATCCCGACGGCCGTGCCGACGATGCCCGACTCCGCCAGTGGCGTGTCGATGACGCGTTCGTCGCCGAACTCGTCGTGGAGACCCTCCGTGGCGCGGAAGACGCCGCCGTTCTTCCCGACGTCCTCCCCGAGGACGATGACGTCCTCGTCTCGCTGCATCTCGGTGTGGAGACCGTCCCGTACTGCCTGGACCAGGGTGAGGTTCTGTGTCTGCTGGGTACTCATTGTATCACTCGTTGAGGAACGCATCGTCGCCGAACTCCTCGCGGAGGGCGGCGAACGACTCGTACTGCGCCTCGAGGTCCGGCGTCTGCTCGGCGAAGACGTGGTCGAACATCTCCTCCGGGTCGGGCCGCGGCGTCGACTCCGCCGTCTCGATGGCGTCGGCGACCAGTTCCTGGACCTCAGTTTCGACCTCGTCGACCTGCTCGTCGTCCAACCGGCCGGTGTCGCGGAGGAACGTCTCCAGTCGCGGGATGGGGTCCTTCCGTTTCCACTGCTCGACCTCGTCGCTGTCGCGGTAGACGGTCGGGTCGTCCGCCGTCGTGTGCGCGCCGAAGCGGTACTGGACCGCCTCGACGAGCGTCGGTCGCAACTCGCCGGGGTCGTCGGCCTTCGCCTTCTGGACAGCGGCGCGCGTCACCTGATACACGGCGAGCGGGTCCATCCCGTCGACCTGGACGCCCTGAAAGCCGTACGCGTCGGCCTTCTGTGCGAGGGTCTCGGCCTTCGTCTGTCGTTCCCGGGGGACGGAGATGGCCCACTGGTTGTTGTTACAGAAGAACACCGTGGGCGTGTCGAACACGCCGGCGAAGTTCATCGCCTCGTGGGTGTCACCCTCGCTCGTCCCGCCGTCGCCGAAGTAGACGATGAACGCCTCGTCGTTTCCTTTCAACTTCGAAGCCCAGGCCGCACCGACCGCGTGGAGGGTCTGCGTCGCGATGGGTACCGCGGCGGGGAACGTCTTGACGTCCGGCGGTGCCTCGTTGCCCCGTTCGGTTCCCATCCAGTAGAGGAGGATGCGGTCGAGCGGGAAGCCGCGGACGTGGAGCGCACCGTGCTCCCGGTAGGAGGGGAAGAGCCAGTCCTCCTCGTCGAGTGCGTGGGCGCTGGCCACCTGGGCACCCTCCTGCCCCGAGAGGGGCGGGTAGGTCCCCATCCGCCCCTGTCGCTGGAGGCTCACCGCCCGGGTGTCGAAGTGCCGGGCGAGTTTCATCTCCCGGTAGATAGACAGCAGTGTCTCGTCGTCGACGTCGGGCACCTCGCCGACGACGCTGCCGTCCTCGTCGAGGACCTGGACTCGATCCCGCGGGTCGCGCTGTAGCACGCTCACGGTCGGATCCTCCAGTGCATGCGAGATGGGTCACCCCCCTGCCGTATAGTGTTTTCGTAGAAAAAATCGTGTACGTCTGGTGTGGCGCCGCTCGGCCCCGGTTTCGGCCGTTTCAGCCGCTCGGAGTCAGTCGGCGGCGTGCGCGGTCCGCCGCGCCTCCTCGACCGAGCGACCCTCGCGGACGAGCGCGTCGACGAACAGTTCGCCCGCCTTGTACGACGACCGGACCATCGGGCCCGACGCGCAGTAGAGGAAGCCCAGTTCCTCCTCCGCCACGCGTCGCCACGTCTCGAACGCGTCGGGGTGGACGTAGTCGTACACGTCGAGGTGTGACCGCGAGGGCTGGAGGTACTGCCCGAGGGTGACGATGTCGACGTCGGCCTCCCGCAGGTCCGAGAGCGTCTGGTACACCTCGTGGGCGTACTCGCCCAGGCCGAGCATGATGGACGTCTTGGTGTAGATGTCCGACTCCCGCTGGACCTGTTCCAGGACGGAGAGCGACTGCTCGTAGCCGGCGCGGCGGTCACGGACCGGCCACTGGAGTCGTTCGACGGTCTCGATGTTGTGCGCGACGACGTCCGGCCGGGCGTCGATTATCTCCCGCACCAACTCGGGGTCGCCCTGGAAGTCGGGGATGAGCACCTCGACGAGGATAGAGGGGTCACGCTCCTTTATCGCGCGGATGGTCTCGGCGAAGTGGCCCGCCCCCTGGTCCGGGAGGTCGTCTCTGTCCACGGAGGTGAGGACGACGTAGTCGAGGCCGATTTCCGCGACGGCCTCGGCGACGTTGTCGGGTTCGTCTGGGTCGAGCGCCTCCATCCCCCCCGTCTGGACGTCGCAGAAGTTGCACCCGCGCGAGCAGCGGTCGCCCATCAGCATGAACGTCGCCGTGCCGGGGCCGTCGCGACCGGACCAGCACTCGCCGAGGTTCGGACAGTTCGCCTCCTCACAGACCGTGTGGAGGTTCCGGTCGCGGAGCTCTCGTTTTATCTCGGTGAACCGCTGGCCCGACGGCGGCCGCATCTTCAGCCAGTCGGGCTTCCGGCGGTGGTTCGACCGACGACTCCCGCTCATACCACGTAGGTAGAGGGGCGTGGTGAAAAACGTGCGGACGTTACTCGTCCATCGCCACCGCGATCACACCCCCACCTCCGTGTCCGCTGGTCGTGTCCGTGTCCGTGTCTACGTCCACGGGTCGTGCCGTCGCCAGAGCCGTGACCGGGAGGAACCACACCGACCGCCCCTCACCGGACGTCGACGGGACAGGTGTCGATGCCGAGGAGAGTGTGCAGCGGACACCGCTGGACCGCACCGGTCACGGTCAGCACCGCCCCGACGACGAGCGCGACGACCCCGCCGACCGTTCCCAGCGGGAGCGCCCCGACGAAGGCGGCGATGCCGGCGAGGAGCAAGAGCGGTCCGACGACGAGTCGAGCAGTTCGGTCGATTCCTCCGACGTTCTTGTTCATGAGACTTCACCGGCCTGTTTCCCCCGAGTGCTATTGTATAGTTCCCCCAATACCATCCGGCGAGAACCGTCCGTCACTCCCCGTCTCGACCCCCGGTCACCGGAAGTTTTTGGTCGGGGGAGCACCCCCGTCTGACCATGACTGGCTTCGGGAACTGGGAACCGGGAGGCACGGCGGAGTGAAGGTCGCAGAGGCCCTGCCCGAATTCGCCGACGCCTTCGGCTTCGAGGAGTTCAACCGGATGCAGCGCGAGGCGCTGCCGGCCATCCTGGAACGCGACGAGAACGTCGTCGCCGCCGCGCCGACGGCCTCCGGGAAGACGGCACTCGCCGAACTGGCCATCTGCAAGACGCTGCAGGAGGGCGGCACCGCACTCTTCGTCGCCCCGCTGCGCGCGCTGACGAACGAGAAGGAGGCCGAGTGGGAGCGGTTCGAGGACCTCGGCTACTCCGTCTACGTGGTGACGGGTGAGCGCGACCTCAACCCCCGGCGGGCGGAACGGGCTGACATCCTGGTGATGACGCCCGAGAAGGCCGACTCTGCCACCAGGAAACACGAGTCGCCGCGATACCAGTTCGTCACGGACGTCAGCTGTGTCGTCATCGACGAGGTACACCTCCTCGACTCCGACTCGCGGGGCGGCGTCCTCGAGGTGACGGTGTCGCGGCTCCGGCGGCTCTGTGACCCGCGAGTCGTGGCGCTGTCGGCCACGATGCGGAACGTCGGCGACGTCGCCGAGTGGCTCGACGCGGTGCCGGAGACGACGTTCGAGTTCGGCGACGACTACCGCCCCGTGAAACTCCACGCGGGCGTGAAGACGTACAGCCACGGCGAGAACAGCTTCGCCGACAAGTACCGTCGGTTGTACCGGGCGTTCGACCTCGCCGAACCGCACATCCGCGACGCTGGGCAGGCGCTCGTCTTCGTCTCCTCGCGGCAGGACACCGTCCAGGCGGCCGCGAAGGCCCGCGACGAGTTCGCCGAGCGCGACGTCCCGATGGGGGCGCGCGGCGACTACGACTTCCACAACGAGGCCAAGGAGTTGACGAACGACTCGCTGCGGCAGTCGGTGGTCGACGGCGTCGGCTTCCACCACGCCGGCCTCGGGAAGGAGGACCGCGACAGGGTCGAACAGTGGTTCCGCGAGGGCAAGGTCCAGCTCCTGTTCTCGACGTCGACGCTCGCGTGGGGCGTGAACCTCCCCGCCCGCTGTGTCGTCATCCGCGACACCAAGTACCACGACCCGCTGGAGGGCGACGTCGACATCTCGCCGCTGGACGTGATGCAGATGCTCGGCCGCGCGGGCCGACCCGGCTACGACGACGTCGGCTACGGCTGGGTCGTCTGCGACCACTCGGACGCCGACCGCTACCGGCGACTCATCCGCGAGGGGAAGGACATCGAGTCGCACCTCGCCGAGAAACTGGACTCGCACCTCAACGCCGAAATCGCCATGGGGACCATCGACGACCTCGACGACGTCCTCTCGTGGCTCGAGACGACGTTCTACTACGTCCGCGCGCAGTCCCGCCCCGCCGAGTACGGCTTCGACGGTCTCCGCGGACGAGTGAGAGAGACGCTCGAGTCGCTCGTCTCGCGCGGCTTCGTCGAGATGAGCGAGTTGCGGGTCGACCCCACCGCGCTGGGGCGACTCGCCTCGAAGTACTACCTCGACCTCGACACCGCCGAGCGCTTCCACGACCTCTCTCGTCGGGAGTACATCGACGCGGACGCCGTGCTGGACTGCGTCGCCGGCGCGTCGGAGTTCGACTCGGTCTCCTGCCGCGCCGCCGAGACGGACGCCGTGAACTCGGTGCTCACCGGGTTCGACTCGGAGCTCGAGGGCGGCAACCGCAAGGTGCTCGCCATCTGCCGGGCGTCGATGGCGGGGTCGACGCCCGCCGACCTGCGGAGCGACGCCTGGGTCATCCGCCAGAACGCGCTCCGACTGCTGGCGGCGCTCCGGGAGTTCCTCGACTCGTTCGCGGGCCCGCGTGCGGCCAACCTCGCCCGGCGCATCGAAGCGCGCGTCGACCACGGCGTCTCCCGGGACGCCGTCGGTCTCACTGCGGTCGACGGCGTCGGGTCGCGACGGGCCAGCCGCCTCGCCTCCGCCGGCCTCCGGACCCCGGCGGACCTCGTCGCGGCCGGCGCGACCGAGTTGACCCGCGCGGACCTCTCGGAGGGCGTCGCCGAGCGCGTCGTCGAGTCCGCGCGGTCGCTCCCGGCCATCGACGTCGACTGGGGGGCGTTCCCCGAGACGATAGAGCGGGGGACGAACACGGTGAAACAGGTCGAGGTGGCGAACACCGGCGGGAGCGCCCGCACCGGCGTCCGCGTGACCGTCAACGGCGTGGAGATGACGGCGAAGACGACGTACCTCTCGGATTCGACGCGCGTACCGGTCGGGGTGTTCGGCGCGACGGACGACGAACTCACCTTCCGCGTCGAGGTGTCGTTCCCCGACCTGCCGCTCCTCCCTGTGCACGAGGAACGGGTCGTCCGGGTCGTGGACTGAGTTTCGGGAGTGCGAGTTCCGCCTCGGCAGCGGGGCTTTCTCGTTGCACTTCCGTCACGAATAGCGCCGACAGCACGGCGACTGCGCGGTACACGGGCGCGGTGAGGCCACGTCCTCCCCAGCTGATTCGCTCGGTTCCTCACTACGTTCGTTCCTCGCTCGTCCCTCGCGCGGTGCCGGCGCGACATGAAGTCTCGCCAGCACGCGCCACTGCCTGCTTGCGGTCGGCGCGTGAGAGCGAGCGACTAGCGGGAGCGAGCGGACGCGCGAGGGTCGGCTCGCGCTGTCTGCGCGAGCCACCGGCTGGGGAGGGGAGAGGCGGCGGTTCACCGCGTCCGTGTGTCGCGCAGCGCTCCTGTCAGACTCGCCAGTCCCGGCCGCGAACCCATCCCCGGACATCGAGACGGGACAGTCTGGCACCACGACGACTCGCCCACGACAGCCACGACAGCCCAGGGGTGCGCGTCCTACCGCGTGGCGTCATTTTAACTCGCCGGGGGCAGAGAGCGAGGTATGGTCGTTGGAGACATCTCGACAGGGACCGAACTGCTCGTCATCGGTGCCGGGCCGGGTGGATACGTCGCCGCTATCCGTGCGGCACAGAAGGGCATCGACACGACGCTCGTCGAGCGCGACGCCTACGGGGGGACCTGCCTCAACCACGGCTGTATCCCCTCGAAGGCGTACATCACGGCGACTGACCTCGCCCACCGGGCGGGCCACGCCGAGGAGATGGGCGTCCACGCGGACCCCGTCGTCGACATGGCGGGGATGCGCGACTGGAAGGACGGCGTCGTCGACCAGTTGACCGGGGGCGTCGAGAAACTCTGCAAGGCCAACGGCGTCAACCTCGTGGAGGGGACCGCCCGGTTCGACGGGACGAACCGCGTTCGGGTGGCCCACGGCGGCGAGGGCCAGGGCTCCGAGAGCATCGAGTTCGAGCACTGCATCGTCGCCACCGGGTCGCGGCCGGTCGAGATTCCGAACTTCTCGTACGCGGACGACCCGGTGCTCTCCTCCCGGGACGCCCTCGCGCTCGACTCGGTCCCGGACCGACTCGTCGTGGTCGGGGCGGGCTACATCGGGATGGAACTGTCGACGGTGTTCGCGAAACTCGGCACCGACGTGACGGTGGTCGAGATGCTCGACGACGCCCTCCCGGGGTACGAGGCGGACGTCGCGCGCGTCGTCAGGAAGCGCGCCGAGGAACTGGGCGTCGACTTCCACTTCGGCGAGGGGGCCGCCGAGTGGCGCGACGGCAACGACGGCGGCATCGTCGTCGCCACCGAGACGGAAGACGGCGACCGGAGCGAGTACGACACCGACAAGGTACTCGTCGCCGTCGGGCGCGCGCCCGTCTCGGACACGCTCGACCTCGACGCCGCGGGGGTGGAGACGGACGAGAAGGGGTTCATCCCGACCGACGACCAGTGCCGGACGAACGTCGACTCGATATTCGCCGTCGGCGACGTCGCCGGCGAACCGATGCTGGCACACGTCGGATCGAAGGAGGGTATCGTCGCCGCCGAAGTGGTGGCCGGCGAACCCGCCGCCCTCGACTACCAGGCGGTCCCCGCCGTGGTGTTCACCGACCCCGAAATCGGGACCGTCGGGATGACCGAGACCGAGGCCGAAGCGGCCGGGTTCACGCCCGTCGTCGGCCAGATGCCGTTCAACGCCTCGGGGCGTGCACTGACGACGGGCCACGCGACGGGGTTCGTCCGCGTCGTCGCCGACGAGGAGACGGGGTTCGTCCTCGGTGGACAGATCGTCGGCCCCGAGGCGTCCGAACTCGTCGCCGAACTCGCGCTGGCCGTCGAGATGGGTGCCACGCTCGAGGACGTGGCCGCGACGGTCCACACCCACCCGACGCTCGCGGAGGCGACGATGGAGGCCTGCGAGAACGCGCTGGGACAGGCCATCCACACGCTGAACCGGTAGGTCGTCCGGACGGACGTCTGGCGGTGCAGAGAGAATCGACGTGTCGTCGGCCGTCCGACGACGTGACTGTCGTCGCGGTGACGACACGTGTCACGACAGGAGGGGGTGCCTCCGAGGTACCACGTGGCCCGAATGTGATGGGGAGGGGGGGCGTCGTGATGCCTCACTCTGTGTATGCGACTTCCGTTATTGAGCCTTGACACGGACATATGAGGTTCGAGGGGAGCGACACCGTCAGGGCTATCAGGTATCACAGGTACCACCCGGTCATGTGGCCGTGGGGACATCTGGCGGTCGGGTATCTCTCGTACACCGTCGCCGTCAGGCTCTTCCGGGGGCGTCGAGAGCGTGCGGCCCTCCTCGCGCTCGTCGTCGGAACGCAGTTCCCCGACGTCGTCGACAAGCCGCTGGCGTGGGTCGGCTTCCTCCCGTACGGCCGGTCGCTGGCGCACTCGCTGCTCGTGCTCGTCCCCCTCTGTCTGGTCGTCGTGGTCGTCGCTCGACGGCGGACGCGCACCCGCACGGGCACCGCGTTCGCGCTCGGTGCCCTGACGCACACGCTCACCGACGCCTGGCACGGCATCGTCACACTCGACCCCGGCAGGCTGTCGTTCCTCCTGTGGCCCTACCTCCCGAGTCCCGACGACGGCGGGGTGGGGACGCCGGGGGGACACGCCGACCGACTGGCGTCCGAAGTCGACACTTCTCACGCGGGCGCGGGTGGCCTCGTCGACGTGGTCCAGTCCGAACCGGTCGGACAGCTACTCCTCCTGGCCGTCGCCGTCGTGGTGTGGATCGCAGAGGGGACGCCGGGACTACCGGGGCGCGGGCGGTGAACGGTCGCCGTCCGGACGGGACGGGAAGCACGGACGGAGAACCGAGAGGAGGACGCGGAGCAGAGAGCGGAGTGCTCAGCGACGGGTGTGAGTGTCGCCGGGCGAAGGCCGGTCCACGCCGCCGTCGGCGCTGACGGGAGCGGAACCGTCGCTCACGGGCGTCGACCCGGCGACGCCTGCGTGGGTCGACGCGTCGGCGTCGACGTCGACCCGGAACTCGTCGAGGAGTCCCGCGAGGTCGTCGGCGACCCGCGAGAGGTCGTCGACGCTGGTCGACACCTCGGCGAGCGAGGCCGTCTGCTCCTCGGCGGCCGCCGAGACGCTCGCCACCTCGTCGGTGGTGTTGTCGCTCAGCGACGACGCCTCGTCGACCAGTGCCAGGACGCCCTCGGTCGATTGGGCCTGTTCGGTGGTCGCGCGGTCGATCTCCTGGATGCCGCGGTTCGTGTCCTCGATACTCTCGACGATGTCGTCGAGCGCGGTCAGCGCCTCCTCGACGGTTTCGGTTCCGGTGGAGACGCGGGTGCCGACCGCGTGCATGTCGTCCACGGTGTCGTCGGCCGACGCCTGGATGTCGTCGATGAGCGTCTCGATGCGCGCCGTCGCCTCGCTGGCCTCCCCGGCGAGCGTCTTGATTTCGTCGGCGACGACGGCGAACCCCTTCCCGGCCTCGCCGGCACCGGCGGCCTCGATGGAGGCGTTGAGCGCGAGGAGGTTCGTCCGCTCGGCGATTTCGGTGATGAGGGTGACGATTTCGCCGATCTCTCGTATCTCGCCGTTGAGCGCCTCGACCTCCTCGACGGTGGCGTCGGTCTGCGTCCGAATCTCGACCATCTCGTCGCGGGTGGTCCGGGCGGAGTCGCGCACCTCTCTCCCCCGGTCGGCCGCCTCGCTCGACGTCGTCGCCACCTCGGTCGCGGTGGAGGCGATCTCCTCGATGGTCGCCGAGAGGGTGCTCATCTCGTCGGTCGCCTCCCCGAGACGGTCGTGCTGGCGTTCGGCGTCCCCCGCGACGTCCGTCATGGCGGTGCTGACCTGTTCGGAGGCGTCGCTCACCTCCGAGACGCTCGCGTTGATCTCCTGCGTCGAGGCGGAGACGTCCGTCCCGAACGACTGGACGCGGACGAGGGTGCGTTCGAGGTCCGTTATCATCTGGTTGAACGAGTCGGCGACGGTGTCCATCGCGTCGCTCGCTCCGTCCGCCGACAGTCGGACCGTCAGGTCGCCCCGTGCGGCACGGTCCATCTGCTCGCCGAACTCGCTCGCGGTCGCTTCGAGCGAGCGGGACAGTTCGACCGCCTCGCGGCGTGACTCCTCTGCGTCGCGGCGGGCGCTCTCGACGTCGGCCCGCGCTTCTTTCATGTCCTCGACGACGGCGCTCGTCCCGCTGACGCCGATTGCGAAGACGGCGACGGTCGCGGTAAGCAGCGCCACGCTCGCGCTGTCGAGGACTTCCCCCCCGACGCCCATCTGCTCGACGAAGACCACCCCGACCCAGAGGGAACCGAGCAGGGCGACGAACGTGAAGTTCGCCCAGAACCCCGACTCGGTGTCGGTGTCGCGGTAGTTGCGGAACCCCAGGACGATGGCGCCGACGTACGCGAGAACCGCGAGGAGGTCGACGAACGCGACGGCGTTCATCTACTTCCCTCCCGCGAGCGTCCGCAGGCGCCCCGCGGCACCGTCGAAGTCGACTGCGGCCCCGCCGTCCGCGTCGTCGTCCCCGTCGGCGGCCAGGGCGCGTCGCTTCGCGTACCCGACGGCGAGGAACGCCAGTCCCGACCCGAGGAGGCCGACGACGTGCTCGACGCCGTTCAGGAGGTCCGGAAGCAGGAGCGACTCGAGGTTGGTGGCGACGATGGCGACACACAACAGCAGGTACGCGGTCAGCAGCAGTTTCGACCGGGAGGCGTTCAGGACGGGGAGCAGTCCGAGAACGGCGATCACGATCAGGACCAGTTCGTCCGGGTCCAGCGCGCCGAGTACAGAGAGCATGTGAATCCGTTCCGCCATACATCAGATTCGATATATAACTGTGCGGCCGCCCTTCTCAGGAGTAATACTCTTCTCATCGACGCACCGACACGTGTCGGGCGTCTGGTACGTAACCGGGACAGTTCTGGTACGTCGTCGGTCGGTTCGGCGGGAAAGCGCAGGGCGAGAGACGGCGGCACGACGGGCGTCGTCGACTCGAGCGCGGGCGCGGGCGGGGCCACCCGACGACCCGGACCGACCGTCGTCGGCCTACGCTTCGTCGGCCCGGAGGACGCCGCGCTCTTCGAACACCGTGGCGAGTTCGGCCATCGTCTCGACGACCACGTCACAGTGCGGTCGCACGGCCGGCTTCGGGAGGAAGCCGACGGCGAGGCCGGCGACTTCGAGCATCGGCAGGTCGTTCGCGCCGTCGCCGACGGCGACGGTCTGTCCCATCGGGACGTCGAGGTCAGCCGCGAGGGTCTCCAGCGCCTCGTCCTTCGTCCCCTCGACGAGCGACCCCTCGACGCCGCCGGTGAGTCGTCCACCCCGGATGGGGAGTCGGTTCGAGACGACGGTGTCGACGGCGTCGGCGACGCCCGCCGACTCGAGGGCGCGTTCGACGCCGCGCTCGAACCCCCCGGTGAGGATGGCGACGTGGTGGCCGTAGTCGTCGAGGCGGCGGACGACGTCGGCAGCACCGGGACGCAGCGACACCTCGCCGTACGCCTCTTCGGCGAGTTCCTCCTCGAGGCCCTCAAGGAGCGCCGCCCGTTCGCGGAGGCTCTCCGCGTAGGAGATTTCGTCGTTCATCGCCCGCTCGGTGATGGCGGCCATCTCGTCCGCGACCCCTTCTCGCCGACCGAGGAGGACCGTCATCTCCGAGTCCGAGAGCGTCCCGTCGAAGTCGAACGCGACGAGTTTCATACCGGCTAGACGGGAGGCCAGGTTTGAAACTTTGCCATCCGAGGCCGGGCGGTGGACGGCGGGAGACGGACGGGCGGGTCCGCCGGAACCGGTCAGTGTAGCGTCCGCTCCCGAACC
>NZ_JBEPXO010000087.1:0-14703 GCF_041641895.1 Salinigranum sp.
CGAACCCCTCGAGGTCGCCCTCCAGCGAGGCGCGCAGGTCGTAGAGGTCCTCGGCTTCGAGGTGGACCTCGGCGCGCTCCTGAATCGTCGGTGGTGTGTTCGGGGGAATCCCACCGAGTTCGACGACCCGAATCGCGAGGTCGTCGTTCACGGCACGCACACGCCGGTACGCGTCCCGGAGGAAGTCGGCGACCTCCTCGTGTTCGGCGCCGGCAGCGGTCCAGTAGTGCTTGCGGAGCAGGTAGAACAGGTTGAACGACCCCGCGTGGTCGACGCTCAGGGCGTCGACGAGCACCTCGGCGTCGGCGGGGTCGATGCGGAGAGCGTTCTCCCCGACGGTCCCCCACTCCTGGCGGCGTTCGCCCGTCTCTGGCTCTCGGACGAGTCGGCCTTGGGTGTCTGACATACAGGGCCCCGTTCAGTGAGTCGCGCTCTCGAGGACGAGCGTGTCGTCGGCGAGGAAGCTCTTGAGGTCGTCCGCGTCCCCCTCGAGTGCTTCGAGACGCTCCCGGAAGAGCTCGCTCGTCGCGTAGTCGCCCAGGTTCTCCACGAGCATCACGTGCTCTCGCACGTACTCGATGATGTCGCCGTACAGCTCGAGGTCGTTCTCCATCGACGTTCGGACGTCGTAGACGTCCGCCCCCTCGAACTCGACCGGCGAGTGCTCCTCGAGCGCGGCCGGGCCGCTGATGGGGACGCCACCGAGGGCGCCCACTCGCTCGGCCATCTCGTCGGCAGCCTCCTCGGCGGCCGCGGCGGCGTCGCCGAACCACTCGTGGAGCTGCCCGTACTCCGCCCCGTCGACGTTCCAGTGGTGCTTGCGGAGCTGGTGGTAGAGGACGTACGTCGCCGCCAGGTCCGAGTTCAACGCGTCGATGCTCTGTTTGGCCTTCTCCGTGTCGAGACGGAGGGGATTGTCGCCGACGGTTCCGAACTCCTGACGGATGGTCTGCTGAGAACTCATCGCCGTTCTAGATGGCGTGATACGATAATAGAGATTCCCGAACCCGTCGGAAAACACGATTGTAATACCGAATCTGTCGCGTGAGAGATTCGAGAGACCGGTTCGAGAATTCGTTTGCCTGGGGACGTGTCGCTCGTGCGGACGGCTGTCGAGGGACCCGGTCTCTCGTGGCTCGCGAACACCGTCCGACGCCGAGAAGCGGAGGCGAGTGCTGCAGCGCGTCGTTCGGTCGGGACGGAACCGACTCCGACCCCGGTATGACACTCGTTGGCAAACTGTAACGTCGCTTTGAGCATCGGCCAGCTTTACCCCACCCGAACAGGAACGAAACCGCACATGGCCCTCCAACTCGGCCGCACGCTCGGCGACGGTGTCAGACGGGTACTCACCCGAACCGGTGGCCTCTTACTCGCAGGACTCCTCGTCGTACAGTTGCTCGTCCAGGTCTCGGTCAACACCGCGGTCGTCGGGTTCGTTCCGCCACAGGCGGCGGCTCAGGTGGGAGAGACCATCGGACCGACGCTCCCCGTCTCGGGGACCGTCGGCAGCCTGCTACTCGTGGGGAGCGTCGCGCTCAGTTCCGTCTACTTCGTGGTCGTGGCCAGGGCGTTCGCTCGGCCACTCTCCGAACTCGCCACGTTCCCCACAGACCTGCTCACGCGCCGCCTCGGACGCGCCACGCTCTCGATGCTCCTCGGGGGGGTCGTCGTCATGCTCTCGGTCACGATTGGGCTGACGCTGTTCGTCCTCCCCGGGGTGTTTCTCGCCGTCTGTTTCCTGTTCTTCGTCTTCGCGGTCGGTGTCGAGGACAGAGGGTTCCTCGCCGCGCTCAGACGGAGCTGGGGACTGTCGCGGGGGAGTCGACTGAAACTCACCGTCGTCGTCCTCCTCTCGGGGGTCGTCGGTGCCGTGACCGGAATCGTCGGGACGCTCCTCGACCTGGCTGGCTCGCCGGTCGTCGCTGACCTCGTCTCCAACGCCGTCAGTAGTGTCCTGTTCGTCTTCCTCTACGGGATCATGGCGGCCGCGTACCTGCAAGTTCGAGAGGACGACCGAGACGGGTTCGACGGGTCGGTGACGTCCCGACCGACGGGTGACTCGCTCGCCGACCAGTGACCGCGTCCGACAGTCTCCTCGCCAGCGTCAGGACCGGGACGTGGCGGTACGCGCTCGTCGGTGGCGTCGTCTCGATTCCGCTCACCATCGGCCTCAACTGGTACGCGGGAACGCCGAGCCACTTCTCGCTCAACATGGTGGTGGTCGGGGGACTCGTCGCGGGCTATCTCGCGAAACGTGACGCCGTCGAAGCGAAGCTCGCGGGCGTCCGTGCCGGCCTCGTCGGCGCGGCACCGGGACTCGTCTGGTTCCTCCGGGGGATCATCAGCCGGATGGACACAGCCTTGTCGGCGGAGGTCGCAGTCGTCGCAGCAGTCGGGGTCGGCGTGGTCGTTCTCGGGATCGGCGCGATAGCCGGCCTCGTCGGTGGCGCAGTCGGTGGCTGGCTGTTCGAGCAGGTCAGACACCACCTCCCCCCGAGCGGGTCGTGAGCGGTGACGCTCGTCGGCCGGGTTCGTCGTCACGAGCAGTCGCGAGCACGGTCGAACACTCGGACTCGTCGCGGGCTCCACCAGACGAGAGGAGCCGCCCGTCCCTCCCAAAGACGTTTGCCACAGGCGGCAGCCAGAGCACACATGACCTCGCTGACGCGTCGACGGCTCCTCCGCCAGACGGTTGTCGGCGGGGGTCTCGTGGCGACGGCCGGCTGTGCCACCCCGAACGTCCCGAACCTCTCGGGTGGGACGTCGGTGCCGGCGCCGTTCACGAACGACGCGTACAACTCGAGCTTCGTCGAGACCGGCCGCTGGCCGATGGACGGACACGACGGCGGCAGAACCGGCCACGCCGACACGACAGTGCCACGTGGCGACGTCGGCGTCGCCTGGCTCCGGCGCCCGGGGAACGACCCGCACGGCGCGACGGCGCCGGTCGTCGGCCCGGAGCGCGTCTACGTCGCGTACAGCGAGCCACCGGAGGACGCCGAGCAACCGACGGTACACCTCGCCGGGTGGGACGCCGACTCCGGCGAGCACCGCCTGGCCGTACCGCTCGGGAGGGGTCGCGCCGTCGGCCTCGCACTCGCGGGTGAGACGCTGGTGGCTGTCACGCGCGGACCGGAGTACGAGGAGGCGACGGTGACGGCGCTCGCGCGGCGCGATGGCTCGCTGCGGTGGACCGAGACGATTCCCGACGTGACCGGGTCGCCCGCAGTCGTGGACGGGACGTGTTACGTCGCGACGCGAGACGACGACGCCGTGTACGCCTACGCCATAGATGGCACCCGACAGTGGCGAACGGCCATCGACGGGGAGTGCTACACTGCCACCTGTTCCGACGGCGACGGCGTCTACGTCGGGCTGACCGACGGCCGCGTCACGGCGCTCGATGCGACGACGGGCGAGCGACGCTGGAGCGCATCGGTCGTGACGCCGGAGGCGTGCTGTCCGGACATCCAGGGCACGCCGACAGTGGCCGACAGCCGGCTGTACGTCCCCGGCATCGCCGAGGAACTCGTCGCCGTCGACACCGCCGACGGAACCGTGCGGTGGCGGACGACAGTCGTCGACGGCGACTACGGCAACCCGGTTCCCTCACCGGCGGTCACGGCGGACACGGCGTTCGTCAACACGTACCACGGCGGCCTCGTCGCGGTCGAGACGTCCGACGGAACGGTTCGCTGGCGTTCGAGCGACGACGGAGACGGCCGACCCCCCGCCGCCGGTGAAGGCGGTGTGGTCGTGCCCCGCAGCGACTCCGTCGTGAGCTACGATTCGAGCGACGACCGGACGTGGACGGTCGAGCTCACCGTTCCCGACGTCGGGATGGCGGGCTACGTCATGGACACCGACGTCGCACTGGCACACGGGATGTGCTACGTCGGTGTCGCCGACGGCCGGGTCTACGCTCTCGGCGCTCGCGAGTAACGGGACGGGAAGGAACCGGGCGTCCGGCTACAGCGGGGTTCTCGTGTACAGATACCCCGCGCAGACGGCGAGCACGAGTTCGACCGCCTTCGAAACGACCGCCAGCTGATTGAGACTCCCGCGGTTGAAGAAGGCGTCCACGCCGAAGCCCTGGAAGGCGAAGAACGCGATGACCGTCGCGAGGGCGTAGCCGACGGCGACGAGATACAGCTCCCGCCGCCAGTAGCGGCTCAGGAAGAGGGCGATCCCGCCGAGGAACCCGAGGCCGTTCAGGATGAACAGCGTACCGAGCGTCTGACTGAACCCCATCACACGCGGGCCGAGGAGGAGGTGGATGACGGCCGTCACGAGCGCGGCGAGGATAGCGACGTAGCCGACCGGATGGGACGGGAAGCTAACGAGCGAGTCGTCAGCCGTCACTGCGGGTGATTCGGTGGCCATGGGAGATAATACACACACGTTGACAAAAAAGTGAGCACGGTTCGACACTCTCGAGCGTCCACGACGGTGAGCGGAGCCGGTGGCGGAGCACGGCAGCAGACGCATCCGGACGGCGGCGCTACCCACCCCGAGGAGAGAGTCCCGCGTTTTACGGCGGGCGTGAGTCCGACCACATTCAGCCCGAACCACGCGGTTATGCCCTCCGGGGTCGTCTCCCCGGTAACTCAACGCGGAAAACTGGAGGTGGTTTGGCGTTCCTCCCGTCGGCATGGTCGATAAGACACCTTCGACCGGACACACGTCCACCGACGCACCCGCTGAAAAGCGGGCATCAAAAACGCGAGCCTCCCGCGCTTGAGCGTCGCCGTTGTGGCAGAGAGGTGACGCAGGTCGATGGCACGACCCGTGCCCGGACGCGGAGCAATCGGCGTCCGGGGGCATCCCCCAACTCCCTCGTGGACGGTGGGGATGCACGGTGCAAGGAGACACCGCGTCCCGAGGGACGCCCAACACGCCACATCCCTCGCGGGACTCACGCACGGCACACGAACCGAGACACCCCGCGCAAGCGGGTGGATTTGCCCCCGTCGGACGGACTGGAGTCCCACGCACTGTTTTGCAGGGTGCGATGGCCAGCCCGACCCCGAGCGCGGATGGGGAACCCTCGCCGTTTACGGCGAGGAGGATGTCATCGCGTGGCCCACTGTCGTGACCGGCATCACGACCACGTGCGAACGAGGGGTCGCGCCGAGGGGCGTTCGCGCCCCGTCACCGCGAGCGCGTTCGGGGGGGTCGGGGCGGGTGGTGGTACCGGTACACCGTGTACAGGCCGACGACGACACTCGAGGCGAGCAGTTTGCTCCCGAACTGCAGTTGGCCACGGACCGCGATCGACAGGACGCCGACGAGCGCCAGCACTACGACGGCGTGGACGAGCGCCACGGTATAAAGCACCAGTCCGACGCGAGCGAGCGTAACCGTCCTCCCGGCCCGGCGGGATTCCCGACGGATCGACTCGCCCACCGTCGGGATGTCGACCCGCGGAACTTCGACGCGTGGAACCACGAGTTCGAACCCCGCCAACTCGGGGAGGACGGGTTCGGGAGTCGGTTCGACGAGACGGGGATAGAGGTGCTCTCGGTCTGTGCTCACGGTACGTCGGTTCGCGGCGTGTCGTCGAAAGTACTCGAGGCCTCGAATCTCACCGGTCGTGTGCTGACCGTCCCGGCCGTCGGGGCACTCGGAGGCACTCACCGGAGAGCGCGGGGTCGGACACCCGTCCTCACTCACCCAGCAAGCGTTCCATCAACCCCCGCTCCCGTGCGCGCTCGGCGAGCAGCACCGAACACTCGACGTCGTCGACCACGTCCAGCACGAGCGAGCCCCGGACCAGTCGGGAGAGGAGGCCTTGCTCGGTCGCTCCGATGATCACCATGGAACTGTCCGCGGCGGCCCGCTCGATGGCCGCCTCGACGTCACCGGTCTCGACCCGCAAGGTCGCGTCCGCGAGACCGTGTTCGTCCGCCCACTCGGCGAGGAACACCTCGCCGTCGGCTTGCGAGTCCGCCACGTGGAGCAGTGTCACGTCCGACCCGTACTCCGCCCGTAGCAGCCGTGCGACCTCGGCCGAGAGGTCCGAGTCCGGTCCCCCGGCCGTCGGGACGAGGACGCGTTCTGGCTCGAATCCACGGTCCTTGAGCACGAGGAAGTCACACGGGAGGTCTTTCGCGAGGTCGTCGATGGCGCTCTCGGCCCGCCCTGGTGAGCGCTGTCCTCCCTCGTCCCACCCCATCACGACGAGGTCGGCCCCGTGGTCGCGGGCCGCGTCGAACACCTCCTCGAACGCCCGGTGAGAGACGATGGTGTGTGTCTCCACGTCGACGCCGAACGTCTCGGCGTCCCGCTCGGCCTCGTCGAGGATCGCGTGGTAGTCCGCTTCGAACTCCTCGAGGTGGTCGGCCGCGTACTCGAGCGACGTCTGGTCGGGGGCCGTGACGATGTGGATAGCGTCGACCGTCCCACCGCGCTGTTTGGCGATCGCGCTCGCCAGTGTGATGAGGTCCTTCTCGGTGCGTGGATTCGACAGCGGGACCATCACCCGGTAGCCTCCGCCGTCCGGCTGGACCGTGCTGGCCGCAGCGACGGCGGCTGGCGGCAGCTCCTCGGACCGCGAGAGGACGTACTGGCTCAACACGCCGGTCTTCTCGGCCTTCCCGCGGGCGTACGCGAGATACCAGACGAGACCGCCGACCACGAACACGAGCGACAGCCCGATCTCGACGGGCTCCATGAACGCGATGAGGCCGAACGAGGTGACGGCACCGAGGACGGGGACGACCGGATACAGCGGCACCTCGAAGTCGGGCTGGTACTCGGGCGTGTCAGCCTGTCGCATGACGATGAGCGCGACGTTGAGCAGGCCGTAGACGATGAGGTGGAGGACGCTACCGGCCTTCGCGAGCGTCTTCACGTCGCCGACGACGATGAACAGCAGGATGAGCCCGCCCGTGACCGCGATACTACGATAGGGCGTGGCGAAGTTCGGGTGAATCGCGTTGAGTCTGTCGCTGATGAGCCTGTCCCGGCCCATCGCGAAGTTGATGCGCGAGGAGGCGAGGATCGACGCGTTCGCGCTGGAGGCGGTCGCCAACAGCCCGGCGAAGGTCAACACGCCGACACCGACCGCTGCCAGGCCGACCGTACCGAACGCGATCTCGGCGACGTCGAGGACGGGCGTCGTGGTGAACTCCGGGCCGAGCTGTCGCCAGTTGACGACCCCCATCAGGACGACCATGATGACGGCGTACATCACGGTCACGATGACGACGCTACCGACGACGGCGAGCGGGAGGTTCCGACCGGGGTTCTTCAGCTCCTCGGCGACGGTCGTGATCTTCGCGAAGCCGAGAAAGGAGACGAACACCAGCCCCGTGGCGGGGAGCACCGCCGCCGCACCGCCCGTCTCACTCGGGAAGAACGGGCGGAGCGTCGAGACGTCCGCCTGCAGGAACCCCAGAACGGCGAAGACCGTGAGGATACCCACCAGCAGCGTGACGATGACGATCTGGACACTGCCGGTCTCTTTGGCGCCGACGTAGTTGACGGCGATGAACGCGAGGCCGGCGAACAGCGCGCCGACCTGGAACTCGGTGAGACCGACGCCCGCGACGGCGAGCGCCGGAAGCGGGACGAACGTCGCGAGGTACTCGCCGAACCCGAGCGTGTAGAACGCCGAGGCGAACGCCAGTCCCATCCAGTTGCCCCACCCGGCGATGGAGCCGAACAGGGGGCCGAGCGCGTGGTTGACGTAGTAGTAGCTCCCGCCGGCCTTCGGCATCGCCGTCCCGAGTTCCGAGGCCGAGAGGGCAGTGAACAGCGAGATGACGCCGCCGACGACGAACGAGAGGGCGACGGCAGGCCCGGCTGCGGCGGCGGCCTGTCCGGGCAGGACGAAGATGCCCGCCCCGATCATCGTCCCGACGCCGATGGTCAACGCCGAGAGCAACCCGAGGTCTTTCGCGAGCTCCTCGTCGTCGGCGGTCATTCTTCCGCGTCTTCCGGGTCCGGGAGGGTGATGACGGGCCGTTCGGACTCGCTGATCAGTTTCAGCGAGCGGTCGCCAGCGAGGAACTGGACGATGCGAGAGCCGCCGCGGGGACGGAAGGCGATGGCACTCACGTCGAGGTCGTCCGCGACTTCGAGGATGCCCCCGACCACGTCACGGCGGTAGCTGGTCGCGGTCTCGGCGTCGGGGAACGTCTCTCTGAAGGCTTCGAACGACTCGGCTGCGAGCTGTTCGGACTGTTCGACGGGCGTCTTGTCCGGGACGCCCCCGCCCTTCTCGACGACGTGCAGGACGGTGATTCGAGTGGGCGCGTACGGTTCGAGCGCAGTCGCCGTCGCGCGTGCGTCGTCGGGGTCGGCGACGGGGACGAGAACGTGGTCGGTGACGCGTGTTGTCATGGGTCTATGAGTCGAGTTGGTACGTTGCGATGTCCGCAGCGCCGCACTCGGGGCACCGTTCGGCGTCCTCCTCCAAGGTCGTCCCGCAGTTTCGACACTCGTAGAGGACGCTCTCGGCGCCGAAGACGTGCCGGAGCAGGGTACTGAGTGCAGGCATGGTCACGGTGTCTCACTGGGTGGTCGATTCTGACGGTGGGGCGCGGAACGCCGACAGCGCGTCCGCGTCGCCACCGGCCCGCGAGAGGATGGTCACGATGTCGTCCGGCTGGACGACCGTGTCCCCGTGTGGGGTGAGTTCGAGGTCCTCCCGCTCGATGGCGATGACGAGTGTCTCCTCGTCCAGGATGCCCTCTCTCGCGGCAGCCTCGATCGTGCGGTCGGCGATGGGAGCGTCGGGCTGGACGGTCACCTCGACGACGCTCGCGTCCCCGCTGAGGCTGATGAAGTCGTTCGCCTCGGGTGTCTGCTCACCGTCGTCGGGGTGGAACGGGCCGTAGGGGGCGAACAGTTCCTCCTCGACGAGGTCCTCGTCTTCGATGTGGATGCCGATGTCGGTGAGCTGTCGGGCGATGCGTCGGAGGTCGCTCGTGCTCTCGCCGACCGCGAGGACGTGGACGTTGCGACGGCCGGTCATCAGCGTCCGGATGTTGATGACGCCCGGTATCGCCCGCGCCTCGTGTGCGATGGCCTCGCGCTCGGTGACGGGCACGTCACAGAGGTAGAGGTTGGTGAGCTTCCCACCGGCCAACTCGAAGTCGACCTGGGCGGTGTAGCCGCGGACGATTCCCGCGTCCTCGAGGTTGTGGATACGGTTCCGGATGGTCGCGCCCGAGACGCCGGCCTCGGCGGCGAGCGTGCTGGCGGACGTGTTACGCGCGTCGTCCATGAGCGCGTGGAGGATGCGTCGGTCGATCTCGTCGAGTCGGTAGTCGGAGGTGTCGTGAGGCATGTCGTGTGGAGTGGTATTTCGGTTATCGAAATTAGATACACCCTATACTCACATAATAGTTTTCCGAGCGCGCTGGAATTTTCGACAAAGAACCACCCTCGCGACACGCTGTCGCGGGGGCGGCGCACGGGCGTCTGTGACGTCGCCGAGGGGACGCGGCCCCCAGCAGGGCGTTCACACAAGTGCAAGGAGGAAGCCCACGACTTCAGTCGTGGGTAACTGACACCAGTCTGAGACGGCGTGGCCGGGGGCGACGCTGACCGACGGGAAGGGTTCGGTCGGTCGATGCGAGGGGTCCCGGGAATCCCTCACGAATTTCGATAGCAGAAATTCGAGCCCGTATTTTTTCTAAATTGAAAATAGAAGCGGAGATTTTATACCATCTCGCAACTGCGAGCGAGTATGGACAGACAGCACACCGACGGCGACGTGCTCGCCGAGGACACCCCGAGAGCCGACCCCCGAACCGACGGACGGGTCCGCGGAGCCCTCCCCGGACCGACGACAGCGGACCGACCGGCGGTCCACGAGCCGTTCTCGTCGACGACGGACGGAGGTGGCTGACGGGATGACGCTCCTCGAACGCGTCGTCGTCCCCGTCGCCGACGAGCAGGACTCGCGAGCGACCGCGGCGGCGGTGTCGCGGCAGCTGGACGGTGTCGAGTCCGTCGTGGCGGTTCACGTCGTCGAGAAAGGTGGCGGAGCGGTCGACAAAGCACCCGTGGAGCAACGGCGGGCGGACGCGGCGGCGTTCCTCTCGGTCGTCGAGTCACGACTCGACGACAGGGTGACCGTCGAGACGCGCGTGGCGTTCGGAACGGACGTCGCCGAAACCGTCGTCGAGACGGCGCTCGACGCCGAGGCGACGGCCATCGCCTTCCGCCCCCGTGGCGGGAGCCGTCTCGTCCGGTTCCTCTCGGGCGACACCGCGGCTCGGCTCGTGACCGACCCGGAACTCCCGGTGGTGTCGCTCGGTGCGGGGAACGCGGTGGGTTCGGCACCGCGACACCCGGCGTCTTCCCCGCCCACGGTCTCGTCACACGGAGGTGACGAGGCGTGAGCGACGAAGAACTCGCGAAGGACCTCGGTCTCCTGTCGGCGCTGACCATCGGGATCGGGACGATGATCGGGGCGGGCATCTTCGTGCTTCCGGGAGTGGCAGCCAGTACGGCCGGCCCCATCGTCGTCGCCTCGTTCGTCGTCGGCGGCCTCATCGCGCTGGTGAACGCGCTCTCGGTCTCCGAACTCGGGACGGCGATGCCGAAGGCGGGCGGCGGCTACTACTACGTCAACCGCGCGCTCGGCCCCCTGTTCGGCTCCATCGCGGGCCTCGGTGACTGGATGGGGCTGGCGTTCGCCTCGGCGTTCTACAGCATCGGCTTCGGTCAGTATCTCGCGACGCTCGTGCCGATGCCCGACGTCCTCTTCCTCACCGAGGTACAGGTCGGCGCGCTCGTCGCTGGCGCCGTCTTCGTCGGCGTCAACTACATCGGTGCCAAGGAGACCGGCGGCGTGCAGACGGTCATCGTCACCGTCCTGCTGGCCATCCTCGCGCTGTTCGCGGTGCAGGGCTGGCTGTCGTTCGACCTCGCGACGCTCCTCGGGGAGGGCGGCGTGGCGCCGCTGGGGTACGGCGCCATCCTCCCGGGGACGGCGCTGGTGTTCGTCTCGTTCCTCGGCTACGCGAAGATCGCGACGGTCGCCGAGGAACTGAAGAACCCCGGTCGGAACCTCCCGCTGGCGATCATCGGCAGCGTCGCCATCGTGACCGTCCTCTACGCCATCTTGGTGAGCATCATGCTCGGCGTGGTGCCGTGGACGGAACTCAGCCAGAGCGCGCCGCTGACCCAGGCCACCCAGAGTGCGTTCCCCGCCGGCCTCGCGGGAGTCGCCGTCACGGTCGTGACGCTCGGCGCCCTGCTCGCGACTGCGTCCAGCGCCAACGCGTCCATCCTGGCGTCGGCCCGCATCAACTTCGCGATGGGCCGCGACCGAATCGTCACCAACTGGCTCAACGACATCCACCCGAAGTACGCGACCCCGTACCGCTCCATCGTCGTCACGGGCGCGGTCATCGTCGTGTTCATCGCGGCGCTCGGGCGGGACATCGAGGTACTCGCGAAGGCCGCGAGCGTCCTCCACCTCGTCGTCTACGCCCTGATGAACGCCGCGCTCATCGTCTTCCGGGAGACCGACCCCGAGTACGACCCGGCGTTCACCGTCCCGCTCTACCCGCTCACGCCGCTCGCCGGCATCGGCCTGTCGCTCGGCCTGCTGGCGTTCGTCGGCGGGCAGGAACTCCTCCTGTCGGGGCTGTTCGTCGTCGCCGCGGTCGTCTGGTACTTCCTGTACGCACGGAAGAACACGACCAGACAGGGACTGCTCGGTCGTCACATCCTCGCCCGGGACGACGAACTGCCGCCCTCCGTCGTCGGCGCGGCGGCGACCGTCGCGCCCGACGGGTCCGGACGCGTCGAGGACGTGCCGGTGACCATGGTCGCCCTCTCGAACCCCCGGACGGAACGGGCGCTCGTGACCCTCGGGGCCGCACTGGCGAAGCACGACGGCGGTCGGCTGCTCGCGACACACGTCATCCAGGTGCCGGACCAGACCTCGCTGGAGGCCGCGGCCGACCAGCGCGACCGCATCTCGAAGACGTCGAAGCGGCTCGTGGACGACGCGCGACGCGACGCCGAAGAGCTGGGCGTGCCGGTCGAGACGCGGACGGTCCTCTCACACGAGGGACTCGGCGAGGTGTTCGACTCGGCTCGCGAACACGAGGTCGACAGGCTCGTCATGGGCCACAGCGGGACCCGCCTCGCCGGGGGGCGCGTCGAGGGGGCGCTCGACGAACTGACCCACGACCTCCCGTGTGACGTACTCGTCCTCGACGAGCGGGGGTTCGACCCGAGCGAGGTCCTCCTGCCGACCGCGGGCGGCCACTCCTCGGACCTGTCCGCGGCAGTCGCGCGAGCCCTCCAGGAGACGACCGACGCGCGCGTCTCGGTGCTGCACGTCGCCGACGACGTCGCGAGTGGGCGCGCGTTCCTCGAGGGGTGGGTCACGGACCACGGACTGACCGACGTGGAACTGCTGGTGGAGACGGGCGACGTCGAAGCCGCCATCGGCGACGCGGCGACCGACAAGTCGCTCGTCCTCGTCGGCGCGACGGAGCGTGGACTCGTGTCCCGCATCGTCGGCGGGTCGCTGACGCTGTCCGTGCTCGACGACCTCGACACGACCGTGCTGCTGGCCGAGCGCCCACGGACCCGGTCGATCCGCGAACGGCTCTTCGGCTGACCACCCGGTCCGGAGCGTCGTCCCGCTGCGTCTCGGTTCGTACGAAACGTTCATCTTAATTATTTATCAGTCTATAATTTACCGTTACGATAATTTGAACCGGTATTTTATACCGTTCCGATTCGTAGCCGGCACAATGACCGAAGCGGCATGCCCGAGCGGTCCCCCGACCTCAGCAGCACTGACTCCGGCCGGCGTCCGAGCGGCCCGCGGTTCCGTCGACTCCCGCCGTCTCCGCACCCGAGAGCCGCGGCGACGGCGACGTATCCTCTCCCGGCGAACGCAGCGACCGGCACGGACGGTCACGTCTCCGCGAGCGCGTGTCGGCTGGCCCACCCCGGCCACCGCTGTGCGTCCCTCCCGACCGCTGGTCACGGAGCGTGACCGGGTGTGAAGGAACTCGAACGCGACCTGGGCCTGCCGTCGGTCCTCGCCATCAGCATCGGCGCGATGATCGGCAGCGGCATCTTCATCCTGCCGGCCCTCGCGCTCGAGATCGCCGGGCCGGCCGTCGTCGTCGCGTACGCGCTGGCGGGGCTACTGGTGATTCCCGCCGCGCTGTCGAAGTCCGAGATGGCGACGGCGATGCCCGAGGCCGGCGGGACGTACATCTACATCGAGCGGGGGATGGGCCCCCTGATGGGGACCATCGCGGGCGTGGGCACCTGGTTCTCCCTCTCGTTCAAGGGGGCACTCGCGCTGGTCGGTGGCGTCCCCTACCTGCTGTTGCTGTTCGACCTGCCGCTGAAGCCAGTCGCGCTGGGCCTTGCCGCCCTGCTCATCGCTGTCAACGTCCTCGGGGCGAAACAGACCGGGCGGCTCCAGCTCGGCATCGTCGTCGTCATGCTGGCGGCGCTCGGGTGGTTCGCCGCGGGGAGCGCGCCGAGCGTCCAGTCGGCCAACTACGGCGGATTCTTCGACGCGGGACTCGGCGGCGTGCTGGCCGCGACCGGCCTCGTGTTCGTCTCGTACGCGGGCGTCACCAAGGTGGCGAGCGTCGCCGAGGAGGTGGAGGACCCGGGACGGAACATCCCGCTCGGCATCCTCGGGTCGCTCGCGTTCACGACGGTCCTGTACGTGGCGCTCGTGGCCGTGCTGGTGGGTGCGACGGCGCCCGGGACCGTCGCGGGGTCGCTGACGCCGGTCGCGGTCGTCGCCGAGACGACGCTCGGCCGACTCGGCGTCGTCGCCATCATCCTCGCCGCGGTGCTCGCGCTCGTCTCGACGGCGAACGCGGGTATCCTCTCGTCGTCGCGGTATCCGTTCGCGATGAGTCGCGACCGGCTGGCGCCGCCGTCGTTCTCGGCGGTCAGCGAGCGGTTCGGGACGCCCGTCTCCGCGATTACGCTGACGGGCGCCGTGTTGCTCGTCCTCATCGCGTTCGTCCCTATCCTCGAAATCGCGAAACTCGCCAGCGCCTTCCAGATTCTCGTGTTCGCGCTCATCAACGTCGCCGTCGTCGCCTTCCGCGAGGGTGACGCCGCGTACGACCCGGCGTTCTCGTCGCCGTGGTACCCCTGGGTACAGGTGTTCGGCGTGCTCACGGGCGCCGCCCTCCTGACGCAGATGGGGACGGTCGCACTCGTGGGTGCGGTGGTCATCGTCATCAGCAGTCTGGTGTGGTACCTCGCGTACGTCCGCCCCCGGGTCGACCGGACGGGCGTCGCGACCGACGCCATCCGACGACAGGTCAACCGGCGGGCCCTCACCGAGGTGGCGGCCGTCGCCGCGGAGGACACCCGCAGCGTCCTCGTGGCGTTCACCAAGGACGTCGGACCGGCGCGCGAGCGCGCCCTCGTCGGCATGGCCGCGGACCTCGTCCGTCGCGACGGCGGCCGAGTCGTCGCCGTCCGCTTCGAGGAGATTCCCGACCAGGCACCGCTCACGGAGTCGGCGACCACGCAGTCGGCCGCGGACCGCTCCTTCGAGGCGCGCGTCGAGGCGCTCGGGGCGGAGTTCGGCGTCGGCGTCGACGCCGCCGAGGTGGTCAGTCACGACACCAAACACGCGCTCGTCAACGCGGCACGCCACCGGGAGGTGGACGTCGTCGTGGCCGAACACGAACCGCTACGCCTCCGGTCGCGCCTCTTCGGCGACCCCATCGA
>NZ_JBEPXO010000088.1:0-14605 GCF_041641895.1 Salinigranum sp.
CCGAGGCCGTCCTCCAGTGGACCGAGGAGCCCTCGCGCAAGCCGTTCACCAGCGGGGACGCAATCATGCACCGCAACTGGCCGTACTCCATCGTCATCAACGGTGCCGAGGACGCCTTCGGCGAAGACCTCGGCGTCATGCCCATCCCGTACGGCGTCACCGCCGACGAGGCCGAGTACCCGATGACGGGTGGCCCGGTCGCCGCCCTCGGCGGCTGGCACATGACGATGAACCCGAACTCCTCGTCGGCCAAGAAGCAGGCCGCCGTCCAGGTCCTGCGCGCGATGATGACGGAGTCGTTCAAGCTCGACATGTTCAGCATCATCGGCTGGATCCCGCCGGAGCCGTCTCTGCTCGACTCCGACGAGGCCGCCGAGGTCGACATCATCGGCCGGTACACGCAGCAGCTGAAGGTGGCCGGCGAGAACGCCATCCCGCGTCCCGTCACGGTCGTCTGGCCGCAGCAGTCCGGCCGCATCTCGAGCCAGGTCAACGCCGCTTACGCACAGGAGAAGACTCCACAGCAGGCGATGTCCGATCTGAAGTCCCAGCTCGAGCAGATCGAGAACAGCGCATAAGTACCCTCGGTACACTTTGTCACACGCACACACATGGCAACAGAACAACGAACCGAGGAAGGCGTCCGCACGAGTGGGGGCCCCATCACGGCGGCCACCCGCTGGATGGAGAACCTCTCGGAGGCGCAGTACGCGTACCTGCTGCTCGTCCCGGCGCTCTTGCTCCTGCTCGTCATCGCCATCTACCCGCTGGCGACGACGTTCCTCATGTCGCTGTCGGCGGACGCGCTGACGGGTTCCGCCCGACTGGGTGAGTTCGTCGGGTTCCAGAACTACGTACAGTTACTCACCGGACAGATCGACTTCAAGTTCCCGGCGCCGTTCTTACCTGGCGGGGGGACGAGCTTCGTCCAGAGCGCGCTCGGTGTCACGCTCGTGTTCACCGTGCTGAGCGTGCTCTTCGAGACCATCATCGGCTTCGGCCAGGCGTTCGTCCTCGACCAGGACTTCCGCGGCCGCCGGTGGGTCCGGGTGGCGATCATCATCCCGTGGGCAGTCCCCATCGTCATCCAGGGGATGATCTTCTTCCTGCTGTTCCAGCCGAACATCGGGTTCCTCATCGGGACGGCCGAGAACCCGACGTTCCTCAACTCGCTGGGCATCAGCACCACGCCGCTGCGTAACACGGTCGACTCGCTCACGCTCATCATCGTGGCCGACGTCTGGAAGACGACGGCGTTCATGGCACTGTTGATCCTCGCGGGGATGCAGAGCATCGACCGCTCGCTGTACGACGTGGCGAAGGTGGCAGGCGCGTCGCCGTGGCAGCAGTTCAAGATGATCACCTTCCCGCTCATCCTCCCGACCATCCTGGTCGCGATGCTGTTCCGTACCATCGCCGCGATGCGCGTCTACGGCATCATCCAGACGATGGCCGGCTGTTCGACCGTCCCCTCCCTGTCGTGTCTGGTCGTGACGACGTTCAACTCACGACTGTACGGGACGTCGGCCACCGTGGCGTTCGTGACGGCGGCCATCATCGCGGTCGTCGTGTCAGTGTACATCTTCAAGTTCGCCGACGCTGAAGGAGGTGCCTTCTAATGTCGAGTGAGAACACCGCCGAGAAGATGGGCAACATGCGTGACGCGCCCATCAAGCGTGGTCCGCTCGCGACGTGGGTCAGCAAGGTCATCAAGAACCCGAAGCGCGCGTACCGCGCGATGTTCTACGTGCTGACCATCTTCTTCCTGGTCACGACGCTGTTCCCGTTCTACTGGCTGCTCGTGCTGGCGCTGACGCCGAACGAGCTCATCTCGAACATGGGGCTCGTCCCCAAGGGGTTCAACCCCGCCGTGTTCGTCACGATGTTCGAGCGGGTTCCGTTCCACCTCTACATGTTCAACAGCTTCGTGCTCGGCATCACGACGACGGTCATCGTCCTGTTGCTGGCGTCGCTGGCCGGCTACGTCTTCGGACGCCTCCGCTTCCCCGGGAAGAACGTGCTGATGCTGGCCATCCTGGCCATCTCGTACTTCCCGCCGGCGGCGTTCCTCATCCCGCTGTTCCAGTTGTTCACCGGGAACGTGTCGCTGACGTTCCTGATTCCGGGGCTGCCCGAGTTGACGGTGTCGTCCCCGGACACGTTCAACACGCCCATTCCGATGGTGTTGCCGTTCAGCGCGCTGTTCATGCCGCTGTCCATCTTCATCCTCACGACGTTCTACGGCCAGATTCCGGACGGCCTCGAGGACGCCGCGCGGGTGGAGGGGACGACGCGGCTCGGCGCGCTGTTCCGCGTCATCATCCCGCTCTCCGCGCCGGGTGTCGCGACGGCGGGCGTCCTGACGTTCATCAGCGTCTACAACGAGTTCTTCTTCTCGTTCCTGATGAACAACGGCGAGGCCTCGTCGTGGGCACCCATCGTCGCTGGTATCCTGAAGTATCAGGGCCAGTTCGACACGCCGTTCAACCTCATGGCAGCAGCGAGCATCGTCGGGGTCTTACCCGTCGCAATACTGGTCATCATCGCTCAGGAACGCATCGTGAGTGGGCTGACCGCCGGAGCACTCAAGGAGTAACACAATGGGAGACGTCAAACTCGAGAACGTGTACAAGCGGTACGACGACGTAACGGCAGTCGAAGACATGAACATCCACATCAGGGACGGCGAGTTCGTCTGTCTCGTCGGTCCCTCCGGGTGTGGGAAGTCGACCACGATGGAGATGGTCGCCGGCCTCACTATCCCGTCAGAGGGCGAGGTGTACATCGGCGGCCGCAACGTGACGAACCTCCCGCCGAAGGACCGCGGCATCGCGATGGTGTTCCAGAACATCGCGCTGTTCCCGCACATGGACGTGTACGACAACGTCTCGTTCGGCCTTCGACTGCGGGACTTCGACAAGGAGGAGATCGACCGCCGCGTCGAGCGGGCCGCGGAGATCGTCCAGATCGGCAACATGCTCGACCGCATGCCCGACGAGATGTCTGGCGGGCAGCGTCAGCGCGTCGCCATCGCCCGCGCCATCGTCCGGAACCCCGACGTGTTCCTGATGGACGAGCCGCTCGCGAACCTCGACGCGAAGCTCCGCGTCCACATGCGGACGGAGCTCCAGCGCCTCCACAAGGAGCTGGACACCACCATCATCTACGTGACGCACGACCAGGCGGAGGCGATGACGATGTCGGACCGCATCGCGGTCATCGACTCGGGGAACCTCCAGCAGATCGACCCGCCGCTCACCTGCTACAACGAGCCGGCCAACATGTTCGTCGCGACGTTCATCGGCTCGCCGGCGATGAACATGCTCGACGGGCGCGTCACCGAGAACGGCTGGGAGAACGACAACATCTCCGTCGACTTCGACCCCGCACAGTACGGCCTGACGCCCGGTGACGAGGTCGCGATGGGCATCCGGCCCGAGGACGTCTACCCCGTCGACAAGGCGGGGAACGTCGACCGCCAGACGAAGGTCATCCGCGCCGACACCGACGTCATGGAGCCGATGGGTGACGAGACGTTCGTCTACCTGCTCCTCTCCGAGGACGCCGAGATTGACCTCGAAGAGGGCGCTGGTTCCGGCCAGTTACTCATGAGCGTCTCGCCCGACACGGCCATCGAGGAGGACGAGGGCATCGAGGTCGTCCTCGACCGCTCGAAGGTCCACCTGTTCGACCGCGAGAGCGGCGAGGCCATCCAGCACGGCCTCGACTCGATGGCGAGCGCCGGCGGGGCCACCGAGGCCGCCGAGAGCGACGACTGAATCGCCGTCAGAGCCGACGCGACTCTCACTCTTCCGTTTATCACACCGCCAGCGGACGCGTCGTCGCTCGGCCCGTGACCGGTATCCCCCCGACAGCACCGACGCTGCCGCGGCGCGTCGTCGCCACACGCGTGGCAGTGGCTGACATATAAGTAGCGCCCGGTCCTTGTGCAGACATGGTCACGTTAGAGGGGTACGTCTACCTCGGTGGGATGACCGTACTCTTCTTCTTCTGGGCGTACGGCATCGTCCGGTTCCTCATGGACGTGAAGAACATCTACATCCCGAAGGGCAAGCAGTACATCCGGGGACGGCGAAAACTCAAAGAGGAGAAGAAGAAGGAGAAAGAGCGCGAGGAGAAGGAACGACAGCTGTACTGACGACGGCCCGGTACCGCCGTGTCACGCCGTCGCAGTCGCGACGAGAACACACAACACGTAACCACCTCCCCCGTCAGGAGTGAGCTATGACCTCCGACGGAGACGGACGGGTACGCATCGGCATCGTCGGCCTCGGCAACATCGGCACCTACCACGCGGAGTTTCTCGAGGAGGTGCAGGAGGCGACGCTCGTCGCCGGCCTCGACATCGACAGCGAGGCCCGTACGTCGTTCGCAGAGGCGTTCGGCGTCGAGACGTACGCCGACCGGGGGGACCTCTTCTCGGCCGTGGACGCCGTCATCGTCACCACGCCGAACCGTTTCCACGAGGAGTACGCCGTCGCCGCACTGGACGCCGGCGTCGACGTCCTCCTGGAGAAACCGCTCGCACACACCCTCGAGAGCGCCGAACGTATCGCAGAGGCGGCGGACGCGAGCGACGCGCTCTGTATGGTCGGGTTCAACAACCGCTTCTCGAACCCGGTCGAGGTGCTGAAACACGACCTGCGGGCGGGCCGCTTCGGCGACGTGACCCACGTCGAGGCCAACTACGTCCGTCGGCGGGGCATCCCCGGCCGTGGCTCGTGGTTCACCTCGAAGGAGGTCGCGGGCGGCGGCGCGCTCATCGACATCGGCGTCCACGCCATCGACCTCGCGCTGTACTTCCTCGACTTCCCCGACGTGGTAGAGGTGTCGGGGACGACCCGGGCGGAGTTCGGCGTCCACGACGAGTACGCGTACCTCCGGCAGTGGGGAGCGGACCACGGTTCCGGGGGGTTCGACGTGGAGGACTCGGCGACGGCCTTCGTCCGGTGTGCCGGCGGCGAGACCATCGCGCTGGAGGTGGCGTGGGCGGCGAACCGCGACGACTCCGACGAGTTCGTCATTCGGGGGACCGAGGCCGGCGCACGGCTGGACCGCGGGTCGCACGACCTCACGGTGTACGAGGCCGGCATCGGCGGCGCGAACCACTTCTCGACGTCCGACGTCGAGACACAGGAAGTCGTGACCCACCGCCAGGAGCAGCGGGCGTTCGTCGAGGCGGTCGAACAGGGACGGGTCGAGCGGAACACGGTCGAGCAGGCGCTCACGGTCCAGCGAGTCATCGACGCCATCTACCGCTCGGCGGCAGTAGGACGCGCCGTCCGTCTCGACGACTGAGAGGAGACCCGGCCGCTCGCCCGGGCGGGAGGAGACAGGTTGAAACGGTCGGCTCACTCATCAGGTCTCATGGCAGCGCTCTCGCGCCTCCGCCGTCCGGAGTACACGGGGGAGAACCGATGTTGGCCGTGTACCGTGCTGAACGTCGCGCTCGTCGCTCTCGGGAGCGTCGCGGTCGGTCTCCTCTCTCCCGTCCTGGGCGCGCTCTCGCTCCTCTGTGGCCTCGTCCTCGTCGCGCTGCGCGGCTACGTCGTCCCGTACACCCCCGAGTTCGCGCCGCGTCTCGCCCGGGCGCTCCCGGTGGACGTCGGGTTCGAGACGCACCGCACCGACGGCGGGCGGGCCTCGAAGTCGGAGTCGGAGTCGCTGACCGGCGACGAGGAGGTTGACGGGGAGACGCTCGTCCGCCGACTCGCCGAGGCCGGCCTCGTCACCGCCGACGAGTCCGGTGAACTCTTCCTCGCGGAGGGGACCCGTCGGACGTGGGAGGCGGGGATGAGACGCCTGCGCGACGTCTCGGACGGAGAACTGGCCGCGTCGACGGCGTCTGCCGCGCCGTTCCCCGCCGAGGGACGGGTCGAGGGCGACTGGGTGGTCGTGACGCGTACCGCCGACCCGTCCGGCAGCGAGGCCGGAGGCGACGAGCGCGTCGGCGACGAGGTGTGGCTGTCGCGGGCCCACGCCATCGCGGACACGGCCGCCGTCGCCGCGATGGCCGACGCCGTCGCCGCGCGGACAGCCGCACAGGCCGCGATGCCGTTCCGCCTGTTCCTCGAGACGTGCCCGCTCTGCGGCGGCGACACCGAAGAGACCGTCGCGAGAGAGTGCTGTGGCGGGACGCAGGGTATCTACGACAACCCCGAGACGCCCATCCTCGCGTGCGCGGACTGTGGCGAACCGCTCTACGAGTTCTGACCCGCTCCCGGCCGGTCACTCGAACGCCGACCGGTCCGGAACGCCGTCCCGTCCGAGCAGTATCTCTTGTGCCTCGACCGACTCCAGCGCCGCGACGAGGCCCCCGACGTCGATGGGACCGTCCTCCGTCTCGATGACGAACGACGCCACCTCCTCGGTGTCCTCGAAGGTGTACGTCTCGACGCGCCCCTCGACGACGATGGTCTCACCGGACTCGACGTCGCGACCGGAGACGGAGGCGTAGAACGGGCCCTCCAGTTCGCGGACGTCCTTGACGGCACGGCGAATCGAGGCGTAGCGACGCGGGAACGGCCGGCGCTTGCCGTCCGTCGCGAGCGTCTCCGCCGTCGTCCACAGCACGGTGCCGAAGAAACCACTCACGAGGAAGCCCAGCGCCGAGCGGTTGAAGATGACACCGTATCGGTCGCGGTCGTCGCGGAGGGCGTCCTGCGTCGCGTAGATTGAGTAGTCGCCGTCGGCGACGGCGAGCACGGGCGTCGTGATACCCCGGCGCGCCCGGGCGACGGTGGCGACGTCGAGGTAGTCGAACTCCGTCGGGTCCGGCGCGCGCGAGGCCGGCGTCACGAGCAGGTCGATGCTCACGCCGTCGTCGATCTGTGCGGCGAGGTCGTCGCGGAACCGGCGGAGCAGGTCGGGCGTGAGCGAGAGGACGAGTTCGTACTCGGCCGTCTCGATGATCTCCTCGACGTAGCGGAGGATGGTCGACCGGGACTTGACGAGCGTGACGGCCTCGGTGTCGCGGGCGGGGGCCGTGTAGCGCGCTTCCAGTTCGGTGACGAGTTCGTCGAGCGAACTCTGGATGCTCCCGAAGGCGTCGTCGGGGTCGACGGCGACCACCTTCATCGGGCGGGACTCGCGGAGTTCGACGAGGCCCCGGTCGGAGAGCGACCGGACCGTGTCGTACACCCGCGGCTGGGGGATGTCGGTCCGGTCGGCGATCTCGCTCGCCGTCAACTGCCCGTGTTCCAGAACCGCGAGGTACGCCTCGATCTCGTACTCACCGAGGTTGAACCGGTCCCCGACGCGCTCCATCGTCGTGCGCAGGTCGTCTACCATACGGTGTCGGTGGGACGTGAGCACTAAAGGATTTATTATACAACGAGTAGCACAGCGTTACGGAAACTCGTTCTCGAACGGGAGTTTCGTTCGCTCGCTCACATGTACATCCGGTCCTCGGGAACGTTCTCCGTCTGGTCGTCCATCCGCGCCGCGAGGTCTGCGTAGTACTGACGGACGCGCTCGGCGAACGGCGCGAGCGGGCTCGAATCGATGCCGAGTCCGTAGACGTCCTCGACGGTGTCGACGAGGCGGATGGCCGCGTCGACGTCCGGTGCCTGTGCGTGGACCGGTGTGACGTACAGACAGACTCCGAGCGGCGAGTCGAGGCCGCGCGCCATCAGCGCCGCGTTGACGCCGTCGAGGAAGCCCGCCCCCATCGGCGGGACGTCGCTCCCCGCGAGTCGGTGGTCGTGGTAGTCGTCGGTGGCGACGTAGAACGTCCGGTGGGCGTCGGGGCCGTGCGGGACGGGAACGCCGGCGAGCACGACCACCTCCTCGACGCTGCCGCTCTCCGTCCACCCGAGCACCCTGTCGGCGAACGAGGCGCCGACCGAGGCCGGGACGAACTGTTCGGCGACGAGGACGGTGACGTCGAGGTCGTCGCGCGAGTAGAGGCGGACGGGATGACGGGGGCTGCCCTCGGTGAAGGGGGTGATGGTCGGGAGTCCCTCGACGGCCACGTGCCCTCGCTGTTCGAGTTCGAGGTGGTCGACGAGGAAGTCGACGGCGGTGAGACCGGCGAGGCCGAACGCTGAGAGCCCCACGACCAGGAGGCTACTCGGTTCGTCGGTGTGCGTGACGGCGAAATCGGGCGTCCGGGTGGTGTCGACGGGCATGGGCGGGCGATATGACCAGCGGCCGCTTAGCTGTTCGGCCCTGCGTATGACAACCTCGAGACAGGTTTCGTCGCCAACCGCGCGGGTGTGGCGTGCCCCCCTGCGTCAACGTTAACTCACTGGATGAGTGAGTAAGGGTATGAGCGCAGAAGCGGCCAACGGAGAGGAGACCCCCGTCAGAGTGACGGAGACGGCAGCCTCCGAGGCGCTGTCGCTCCTGGAGAGCGAGGGCCTCGACACCGACGTCGCGGGGCTCCGCCTGTTCGTCCAGCAGGGTGGCTGTGCCGGTCTCTCGTACGGGATGCGGTTCGACGACGAGCCAGAACCAGACGACGCCGTCACCGAACATCACGGCCTCCGCATCTTCGTCGACCCGGCCTCACAGAAGTACATCGGCGGTTCCACGCTCGACTACGAGGGCGGGCTCCAGGCGGCGGGCTTCCACGTCGAGAACCCGAACGTCGTCAGCGAGTGTGGGTGCGGCGAGTCGTTCCGGACGTAATCTGTCGGGGCCACACCCGCCGGAGACGGGACGGTCCGTCGGCCACTGGTCGTCGCTGTGCGGTGCTCTCCTGCTCTCTCCACCCGTCACAGCTCCCGCCACGACCCGATGCCCAACCTATTTCACGCCCAGCCGCGACGCTCAGGCATGACCACGGGCGCGGAGCTCTTCGTCGAGGCCCTCGAATCGTACGGCGTCACCCACCTGTTCGGGAACCCGGGGACGACGGAACTCCCGCTGATGCAGGCCGTCGGGGACAGTGACCTCCAGTACGTCCTCGGCCTCCACGAGGACGTCGCCGTCGCCGCAGCGACCGGTTACGCCGTCTCCCGACGCTACGACAGTCACGCCGATTCAGCGGTCTGTCCGCTCGGCGTCGTCAACCTCCACCTCGGCGGCGGACTGGGACACGGCCTCGGCAACCTCCTGAACGCCGACTTCTCCGGCGCGCCGCTGCTCGTGACGGCCGGCACCCACCACCGCGACTTCCAGCAGGAAGAGCCCATCCTCTCGGGCGACCTGGTCGCGCTCGCCGAGCAGTACACGAAGTGGGCCGCGGAGGTCAAAGACGTCGCGGCGCTGCCGACGATGCTCCGCCGTGCGGTCCGGACGGCGCTGACGCCACCGACGGGACCGGTCTTCCTCGCCCTGCCCGTCGACGTCCAGCAGGCGGAGACGGACGCGACTCCGGGACGGCTGGGTTCGGTTCCGACCGCCGGACGGGGCGACAGCGCGGCCATCGACGACGCGGCGACTGCCGTCGCCGACGCGACGGAGCCAGTGGTCGTCGTCGGTGACGAGGTGGCTCGGAGCGACGGTGTCGAGGCCGCCGTCGCGTTCGCGGAGGCGGCCGGTGCGCGCGTCCACGGCGAAATCCTCGCGTCCGAGGTGAACTTTCCGACCGTCCACGAGCAGTGGCGCGGACCGCTGTCGACGCGGGCCCCGCCGACTGCGGCGGCGATGGACACCGACACGCTGGTCTTCGTCGGCTGTTCGACGAACACGACCGTCTCGCGCCCGACCGAACCGCTGGTCCCCGACGACGCCACCTGCGTCCACGTGACCAACGACGGGTGGGAACTCGGTAAGCACGCCCCGGCCGACGTGGCGGTCCTCGGCGACCCCGGGGAGGTGCTCTCGGAACTCACGGAGCGTCTCGAAACGGTCGTCGACGAGGACGAGCGCGCCCGACGGCTCGACGCCGTCCGCGCGTGGGAGCGGGGCGGGGACGGCGTCCCGGACGTCGTCGACGGTCAGTCGACGAAAGCCGGGCTCGCACGGGCGCTCGCCCGCGTCGCCCCCGAGGCCGTCGTCGTCGACGAGGGTATCACGGCGAGTCCCGCCCTCCACTCGGCCTTCCCGTTCGAGCCGACCCAGCTCGTCGGCGAGAAGGGCGGGAGCCTCGGCTTCGGAGTGAGTGCGGGCGTCGGCGTCGCTCTCGCAGAGCGAGAGGCCGGCCGCGACCGGTCGGTGGTCGCGTACGTCGGCGACGGCTCGTACCTCTACTACCCGCAGGCGGTGTACACGGCGACACGGTACGACCTCGACCTCACCGTCGTGGTCCCCGACAACCGCAACTACCGAATCCTGAAGGAGAACACGGCGCTGCTCATGGGCGGCGACCCGGACGACTACGAGTACGACGGCGTCGACTTCGACCCGCCGGTCGACCTGGTCGCGAGCGCGGAGAGCTACGGGGCCCTGGGCCTGCGCGTGGACTCGCCCGACGAACTCGACGCGACGCTCGAGCGGGCACTCGCTCACGACGGGGCCACGCTCGTCGACGTGCCGGTGACCGACGCCGACTGACGCCGACTGACGTCGACTGTCGCCGACGCCGGGTCGAGTGCCGACAGTGTATAACGTCGGGAGGGCGTGTGGACGAGTATGCAACTCGAAACCGCCCGGACGAAGGCCGGCGACACCGTCTACGTCGCCCCCGACGAAGTCGAGCGTGGGTCGAAGGGACCGTTCTACGTCGTCTACGTCTCGCCCGACCGAGAGACCCGCTGGGGGTACCGCTGTGGCAACTGCGACTCGCTCGACACCGCGATGGACACGATGGGCCGCGTCGAGTGTAACGACTGTCGGAACGTCCGCAAGCCCGAGGAGTGGGACGCGGCCCACGAGTGACCGGCACGCCCTGACCTCGGACTGTGAGAATCGTGACAAGATTTATCATGGCGTGAGTGGTATCGACAGCTACATGGCCCCTGTTACCATGCCGCCTGTGGAGGAGGCACGGGCTATCTTCCGACGACTCGGCTACGAGGTGTCGGGGAACGGCCCGGAACTACTGGCCGAACGCAAGTGGCGGACCGTCCGTGTAACCGCTCTGGGCGGGGACGCCGACCGCGTCGTCGCCGACGGCGGAACCGTCCACGAGGAGGGCTATCGATTCCAGTGCTTCGTCACCTGGACGGACCGAACAGGGGAACTCGTCGACCACCTCCGGAGTGCAGCCCCGGACTGCGAGTGGGCGGTCATCGGCGTCACCGACGACTCCGACGAGTACGACGTCGTCCGCGGGGCGGAACCGGCGACGGCGTAACCCGCTCGACGTCCCGCACCGACCGCCGCGAGATTCGTTCTCACACTCGATTTATGCGTCTGAGACGCGAACGATAGGTATGTTCGTCGGCCACGCCGCCCTCGCGTTCGCGGTCGTCGCCGGACTCGCCAGCCGGCGGTTCGAGCGCCGCGAGGCGCTCCTCGCCGGAGCCGTCGCCGCCGCGTTCGCGGCGATTCCGGACGTCGACATGCTCTACGCACCGGTGGGTCTGGTCGGCGCGCGACTCGACGCGCTGGCGATGGCCTCGGCGTTCTGGTCCGCCTCCACCGTCGTCCACCGCGGCGTGACCCACTCGCTCGTCGTCGCCGGCCTCGTCGCGTGCGTCGCTCTCGTCTGGTTCGTCGGGACGCGAGCACGGTCCCCACGCGGACTCGCACTCTCCGCCGCGGCGCTCGGCCTCGGCGCGGCCCTCGTCGTCGGTGTCGCCCGTGACACCGGCGCGCTCGGCGGAGCCGTCACCGCGCTGTTCGTCGCCAGCGCGGTGGCGGTGGCGTGGGCGGCGGCGCGTCGGACCGACCTTGCCGCGGGGCCGTTCGCGCTCGCGGCCGCGTTCGGCCTCCTCACGCACCCGTTCGGCGACGTGTTCACCGGGACGCCGCCGGCGTTCCTCTACCCCTTCGAGTTCGCCCTCGTCGGCGAACGCGTCACGCTCGCGGCCGACCCGACGCTGCACCTCCTCGCGGCGGGCGCCCTGGAACTGCTCACCGTCTGGCTCGCGGTGGCTACCCTCGTCGGCGGCACGGACCTGCGGATGCGTGACCTCGTCGCACCACGGGTCGCCGTGTCTGCCGGCTACGCCGTCAGCGTCTTCCTCATCCCGCCGCCGACGCTCGACCTCTCGTACCCGTTCGTCCTCAGCGTCGTCGCCGTCGGTGTCGTCGGGGCGATTCCCCGCGTCCACCTCCGTCGGGCCCGTCTTCGACGGGTGTCCGTGCCCGGTCGGACCACGGCACTCGTCACGGCGCTCGCGGCCGTGACCGTCGCGTGGGTGGCGTACGCCGTCGCGTACCTCGTCGTGTGAGCCGGACCGCAGTCGGGCGACTTGGCCCGCCGTCGAAAGGGGTTTGTCCCCCTCCTCCCGTGTGGTACGTATGTCGCGGACCAGTGGACTGCGAGCGGTCGTCGAGAGCGCACGGCTGAACGCGGTGCTCGCGTGGGTCCTCCTCGTCCTCCTCGTCGCCGCCGTGGGCATCAACGCCGTCCAGGGCCACGTCGTCTGGGCCGGGTTCACGGCGGTCCTCGCCGTCCTCGCGCTGATTCCCGCCGTCCGGTACGGGAACCCGATTGCGATGTTGCCGTGGGAGGTGCTGCTGCTGGCCTCGCTCCCGGTGGTCGGGCGGACGTTCGTCGTCGGCCAGCGCGTCGGCGAGTTCACCCTCACCGGCCGGGTGACGACGTATCTGGCCGTCGCCGCGGTGGCGCTCGTCATCGCCGTCGAACTCGACGTGTTCACGCCCGTCAGGATGAACGAGGCGTTCGCGCTGTTGTTCGTCGTCGTCGCGACGATGGCCGCCGCCGGCGTCTGGGCGGTCACGCAGTGGGTCGCGGACCTCTTCCTCGGGACGGCGCTGCTCCTCGACGGGCGTCCCGAGGCGGTCGTCGAACGCGAACTCATGTGGGACTTCGTGGCCGCGACGGTGGCCGGACTCTTCGCCGGCGTCCTCTTCGAGTACTACTTCCGGCGGCGGCAGCGCCTCGGTGGCCCGGTCGAGGAGGTGGTCGAGGGGTGAGACTCCGCGACCGCCTCCACATCGACGCGACGACACAGCGTCGCCTCTCGCGGGCGATGCAGGTCGTCCTGGTCGGTCTGGTGTTCATCGGTCTCGACCGCGGAAACGTCGGCATCGTCGCCAACAGCGCCATCGCCCTCGGTGTGACGTACCTGCCGGCGACGCTCGAACGCGACTACCACATCCCGATGGACGCCGGGTTGACCCTGTGGATCACCACGGCCGTGTTCCTCCACGCGCTCGGGACCGTCGGCCTGCCAGGGTCGCAGTTCAGCTTCTACCAGACCGTCTGGTGGTGGGACCACCTCACCCACGCGCTCTCGGCGTCGGTCGTCGCGGCCGCCGGCTACGCGACTGTCCGCGCCATCGACCTCCACACGGAGCAGGTGTACCTCCCCCCGCAGTTCACGTTCGTCTTCATCCTGCTCTTCGTCGTCGCGTTCGGCGTCCTCTGGGAGGTGCTGGAGTTCGCCGTCGGCGGCCTCGCCTCCCTCCTCGGTGGCGACGCCGTCCTCACCCAGTACGGCCTCGAGGACACCCTGCTGGACCTCGTGTTCGACATCGTCGGCGGCGTCCTCGTCGCCATCTGGGGGACCGCCTACCTCGGCGACGTGGTCGGCGCGCTCGCCCGTCTCCTCGAGCGACGGAGCGGGGAGGCGTGACGGACACGCGACTCGACAGCAGGCTGTGATTTTTTGTCCCCCTGTGCCGAAGTGGTCGTATGGTCTACAAGAAGATCACACTCATCGGCCGCAGTCCGGAGAGTTTCGACGCCGCCGTCGACGACGCCATCGACCGGGCGAACGACACACTCGACAACGTCCACTGGGTCGAAGTCGACGAGCTCGGCGTCGAAATCGCCACCGTCGACGACCGCGAGTACCAAGCCGAAGTGACCGTCGCCTTCCAGCTCGAAGGCGAAGGCGAAGTGTAGAGCGGTACGAGAACGCGGCCTTTTATCGGCGGGCGTCCCTCCGTGAGAGCGATGACTCGGTTGCTGCAGTACTCCGACGTCGAGAACGTCTACGACGACCCGGTCCGCGCCGGGCGTCTCGCCGGGCGCCTCCGCGAACTGTCTGGTCCGGACGCCCTCGTCGTCGGGACGGGCGACAACACCGCTCCCGGCGTGGTCGCGCTCGCCGCGCGCGGCCGACAGGCGCTCGACCTCTTCGACGCCGTCGACACCGACTTCGAGACGTTCGGTAACCACGACTTCGACTTCGGCCCCGTGGCGACGCTCGACGTCGTCGGCGACTCGGCGGTCCAGTGGGTGAGCGCCAACGTCTACGACGACGAGGGCGGCCGGTTCGGCCGGGACGAGGGCGTCGTCCCGTGGACCGTCGCGGACGTCGACGGCGAGCGCGTCGGTCTCTTCGGCGTCACCGACCCCGCCACCGGGTCGCTCAACCCGATGGCTGCCGACGTGACGTTCACCGACCCCGTCGAGGCGGCGCGCGAGGCGGTCGACGTGCTCTCCGGGAGCGACACGGACCACGTCGTCGCCCTCTCTCACCTCGGGGCGGGCGACGACGCGCTCGCAGCTATCGACGGCGTCGACGTCGTCCTCGGCGGCCACGTCCACAGTCGCCGGAACGAACTGGTGACGGGGACGCGCTGTACCCGCCCGGGGGTCAACGGCGAGGCAGATCGG
>NZ_JBEPXO010000089.1:0-14596 GCF_041641895.1 Salinigranum sp.
CGGCCCCGTCAACAAAGTCGCGTACGTCTTCTCGGTCGGCCTCGTGAGCGAGGGCGTCTACCAGCCGATGGCCGCAGTGATGATCGCCGGGATGATTCCCCCCATCGGGATGGCGCTGTCGAACTTCGTCGCCCCCCACAAGTACGCCGAAGAGATGTACCAGAACGCGAAGAACGGCGTCATCCTCGGCTTCTCGTTCATCACCGAGGGCGCGATTCCGTACGCCGCGGCCGACCCCCTCCGCGTCATCCCCTCGATCATGGCCGGCTCTGCAGTCGGTGGGGCCCTCTCGATGGCGCTCGGCGTCGGCATGCGCGCCCCCCACGGCGGCGTCTTCGTCATCCCCCTCTCGAACAAACCCTTCCTCTTCCTCGGCTGCATCCTCCTCGGCTCGCTCGTCACCGCCGCCATCGCCACCCTCCTCAAAAGCGACTTCGAAGACGAAACCGGCACCACCACCACCACCACCTCCCCACAGGCCGGTGACTGAGCGGGCGGCCGCCCGTCGAGTGACTGAGTATTTGCGTCGCACCGACGAACAGAGACCACGCGCTCGAACACACCTCACACCCACACACCATGACAATCGACCCCAGCGACATCGACCGACTCACCCCACCCGAACTGGTAACGCTCGAAGAACCACCCGCGTCGAAGCCGGCGTGCATCGAGTTCCTGCTCGACGTGGCAGTCGAGGCGGGCCGCGTCGAGGACCGCGAGCGGGCGCTGGCGGACCTCCGTCAGCGCGAGGAGGAGGCGACGACCGGCGTCGGCTTCGGCATCGGCATCCCCCACGCGAAGACGCCGGCCGTGACCCGTCCGTCGGTCGTGTTCGGCCGTTCGGAGGCGGGAATCGACTTCGACGCGATGGACGACGAACCGGCACACCTGCTGTTCATGCTGGTCGTCCCCGCGGAGGGCGGCGAAGAACACCTCGAAATCCTCAGTTCGCTCTCGCGCGCGCTCGTGCACGAGGAGGTCCGAACGTCGCTGCGGGCGGCAGAGACCGTCGAAGCCGTCCGTGACGCTCTCAAGGAGGCGGTGTCGGGATGACCGACGTCGTCTCCGAGCGCCGCCTGCAGGGCGAGGGGGCGACACCACTCGCCGGCGTCGGGACCGTCGCGTGGTACCGTCCCGACGCCGCGGTCGACCTGGACGACCCGCCCGCGGAAGTCGACGCCGAGGCGGAACTCGCGCGGTTCGCAGAGGCCGTCGAGACTGCCCGCACGGAACTCGAACGCGAGCGCGAGGAGACCCGCGAGCGCGTCGGCGAGGAGGAGGCGGAGGTGTTCGGCGCCCACCTCCAGTTCCTCTCGGACCCGATGATCGAAGACGGTGTGGAGTCGGCCGTCGAGGACGACGGGCTGCCGGCCCCCCACGCGGTCAGAGCGGCGTTCGAGGGTCCCATCGAGCAGTTCGAGGGGATGGAGGGCCGGATGAAGGAACGCGCCGACGACCTCCGGGACGTCCGCGACCGGTTGCTCCGACTCCTGACCGGAAGCGAGCGCGTCGACCTCCGCTCGCTCCCCGAGGGGAGCGTCGTCTTCGCCGAGCGACTCACGCCCTCGGACACCGCACAGCTGGACCCCGACGTCGTCGCCGGCTTCGTCACCGCCACAGGGGGACGCACGTCGCACGCGGCCATCTTCGCCCGCTCGCTCGCCCTGCCTGCGGTCGTCGGCGTCGGCGAGGACCTGTACGATGTCGACGAGGGCACCGAGGTGGTCGTCGACGGCGACGCCGGCGAAGTCGTCCTGAACCCGAGCGAGGAGACGAAGGAGGGGGCGGCCGGGGGACTCGACGCGACCGTCCGCGAGGACCCGGTCGAGACCCGCGACGGCAAGGCGGTAGAGGTGGCCGCGAACGTCGGCCGGCCCGCCGAAATAGAGGCGGCCGTCGAGCGCGGCGCCGACGGCGTGGGGCTGTACCGGTCGGAGTTCCTCTTCGTCGACCGGCAGTCGCCACCCGAGGAGGAAGAGCAGTACGAGGCCTACCGCGACGCGCTCGACGCGTTCCCCGAGGGGAGAGTCGTCGTCCGAACGCTCGACGTCGGCGGCGACAAGCCCGTCCCGTATCTGGACCTGCCCGAGGAGGAGAACCCGTTCCTCGGCGACCGGGGTATCAGACGGTCGCTCGGCGACGACGCCGACCTGTTCGGGACTCAGCTGCGGGCTCTGCTCAGAGCCGCCGCCGACGGCGCCGGCGACCTCGCCGTGATGCTCCCGCTCGTCTCGACCGTCGAGGAGGTCCGGGCGGCCCGCGACCGACTCGAGGAGGTGGCCGACGAACTCGACGCGGCCGGCGTCGCGCACGCGCTCCCGGAGTTCGGCGTGATGATCGAGACGCCCGCCGCGGTGTTCATGGGCCCCGACCTGGCGCGGGAGGTCGACTTCTTCAGCATCGGGACGAACGACCTCGCCCAGTACGTGATGGCCGCGGCGCGCGGAAACGAGCGCGTCGCGGAGTTGAGAGACTTCCGCCAGCCGGCCGTCCTCCGGGCCATCCGGGAGACCGTTCGCGCGGCCGACGGCGAGGAGTGCTGGGTCGGGATGTGTGGCGAGATGGCCGGCGACCCCGACCTGACGGAACTGCTCCTCGGGCTGGGCCTCGACGAACTGTCGATGAGTGCCGTGACGGTGCCGGCAGTGAAACAGCGCGTCACGGAGGTCGACACCACCGTCGCGAGCGAACTCGCGACCGAGGTTGCCGAGGCAAGCACCAAAGACCAAGTGGTCAGCCGACTGAACTCACAGGGGGATTCGTCATGAACATCGTCGCAGTCACCGCGTGTCCGACCGGAATCGCACACAGCCAGATGGCCGCCGAGAACCTCGAGACCACCGCCGAGGAGATGGGCCACGACATCAAGGTCGAGGTCCAGGGGTCGATGGGCGCACAGAACGAACTCACGGCCGACGACGTCGCCGAGGCGGACGTCGTCATCATCACCGCCGACACGTCCGTCCAGCGCGACCGGTTCGAGGGGAAGCCGCTGGTGAAGAAGACGGTGAAGGACGGCGTCAACGACGCCGAGGGCGTCATTCGGGAGGCGGAACGCCTCGTCGAGAGCGGCGAGGGGGCGAGCGACGAGAGCGACGCAGGGGCGGGCGCGGCGACGGCCGACGAGACGGACGCGACGACGGCGACCGAGGAACCAGCCCGACGAGGGGGCGACCGCGAGAAAGGGCTGTTCGCGCGGCTGAAGCGACTGTTCTCCTGAGTGGGTGGTCGGACCGCCCGGTCCGCCGGGGGCCCGCTGGTGGATTTAAGGGCGCGCGGTGTCTCCGCCTACACATGCCACAGATTCACGTCGACGAGGAGACGCTCGAGCGCCTCGACAACCTCCGTATCGAGGACGAGGAGTACGACGAGATTATCACCGAGCTCATCAACATCTACCAGGCCAGCGAGATGACACTGTTCCACGCCGGCGACGAGTACTGACCTACTCCCGGTACGACCGCCGAATCTGCTCCCACTTCCCCTTCGATTCGAGGTGAGACTGGAGTTCGTCGGCGTACTCCTGGACGAGACGTTCCGCGGCGGCGAGCCGGGCGTCGTGGTCTTCTTTCCCGTTGCCGAGGCCGAGTGCGCCCTTGACCGTGTCGATGATACTGCCGCTCCCACCGTCGTCCCCTCCGCCGCCGCCGGCCATCGACTGCTGTCGCTTGCCGGCTTCCTCGATGTGCGGCATCATCCCCTCCAGTTTGTCCGTGTTCGCCACGATGCGTGCCGTCTCGGGATCGTCGGCGTTCTCGATTTCGAACTCCGTCGCGGTCATGATGAGGCTCCACTCCTGACTCTGGAACTCCGAGGCCACCACCCGTTCGTTGAACTCCCTGTCGACCGTCATTCGATCCCCGACGATACGGTCTGTCCAGTCTGCCATGGCCAGCCATAGGGTGAGGTGTCGTATCAGGGTTTCCCTCGGGACTGTCGTCGGGGGACGGCGCGTCCGCGACACGGTTCGGCGTCCACGAGCGACGGGCGACAGCGACCCGGCGGTCGGGAGCGATCGCCCGGTCAGTACTGTTCGATGGTGAACTCCGGCGAGGCGGCGATAGAGTAGCCACCGACCCCACTCAGCGACGAGTAGTCGAACTGGACGCCGAGTTCGAACGTCCGGACCGCCGCTTCGTCCGCCGGCAGTTCCGGGCCGTCCGCGCCGGAGTCCAGTTCGATGTCGGTCTCTTCGAGCTTCCGGGCCAGCGCCCAGAGCGTGCCAGGGAACCCGGACACGTCGTCGCCCTCGTACGCCGCGAACGTGACGCGGGCCGACCGGAGCGCCTCCTTGCGGGTCGAGCCGTTGAGGCCACGAACCTCGACGGTCAGCCGGGTCAACAGGAGGCGGTCGGCGTCGACGGTTCCCTCGTTGGAAATCGCCCAGTCGGCGACGTACTCCTCCGAGCGGTTGGCGGTCCCGTCGTCTGCCGACGCCGGAGCGGCGTCGGCGTCACCGTCGGGCGTTTCGGTCGCGTCGTCCGTCGGTTCGGGCGCCTCTGTGGGCTCCGGTGTTTCGGTCGCGTCGTCCGTCGGCTCGGGAGTTCTAGTCGGTTCGGACGTCTCGGTGGACTCCGGTGTCTCGGTCGCGTCGTCTGCCGACCCCGGAGTCCCGGTCGGCTCGGGCGTTTCGGCCGCATGGTCTATCGGTTCTGCCGTTTCAGCCGACTCGTCCGTCGGTTCTGCCGTTTCAGCCGACTCGTCCGTCGGTTCGGACGTCTCGGTCGTGTCGTCTGTCGGTTCGGGCGTCTCGGCCGACTCGTCCGTCGGCGTCTCCGTCATGGCCCGAATTCCTGCGTCTCGGGGGTCACCTTCAGGATTACGCGACCCGCCCGGAACGATGCCGTCGCCTCCTCACGGTCGGAGAGCGCCGCGTGTGTCCCGGCACCACCGAGCGCCGAGACCGAAGCGATACCGATGCTGGCAACGAGTTGTCTCCTACTCAGTTTCATGTTCTCTCCCGTCTGTCTGTCCGTTCGACGTAGCCTCTAGCCACAGTTCTCTCGTCTCGGTCACCAGATACAGCACGGACGGGACGACCACGAGCAGGACCGTTCCCAGTCTACTGTCCGCGAACGTCGTGATGTGTCCGTAGAGCGGGAGCGTCAGCACCAGCTTACCCACGACCATCTCGGGCGTGACGAGGTTCGGGTCGGTCCCGTCGTTTGCGTCACCTTTCGTGACGAAGGCCTGGCGCCCGTCCTCGGTCGTGACGTCGACGACCCGGTGGGTGGTCGTCGCCTCACGAGGACTGTACCTGAACGTGATCACGTCGCCCTGGTCGATGTTCTCGGCCGGGACGTCACGCACGAATATCAGGTCTCCCGCACTCATCGTCGGTTCCATACTGTCGGACAGCACGACGTAGCTGCCCCCGAGCCCCGTCGCAGGGACGAGAAAGTGTGCCACCGCAGGCGTGACTAGGACTACCAGGAGGACGACACCGAGCGTGTGTGCCTTCTCGTAGTCCATGTGATCGTCACCGGCCCCGATCAGTCGTCACCGTCGTCCTGTCCGGCGGTACCGCCCTGGGCCCGGTAGCCGGGCGTCGAGATGTACGGCCGTGCCGGACTCTCGTTGTGGCGGACCTGCTGGAAGTCGAATCCGAAGTAGAGATTGATCGTGTCCGTCTGCGCCTCGTTCCCAACGTTGAACGGGAGGTGCCAGTCGTAGCCGAAGCGGATGACGTTGTCGTTGCTCTCGCTGACGGGATCGAGGTACGTGAACTCCTGTTCATTGTTCGTGTCGCCGGCCTGCGCGCCGTTCAGGAGCGTACAGCCGGCGTACCGCCGGTTGACCGGGGCGGGGGTGGTGTAGTGCTCTCCGTCGTCGTTCCAGCCCACGGTCCCCTGGTTGAGCTGTGCGAACGTCGCGTCCGCGAGGGTGCGCGGCTTCAGCGTGCCGCTGGCGTTGTCCCAGAACGCCGGGGACGTGGCACCCTGGCTGGTCGGGTTGAACGTGGTCGGCATCCCGTTGTCGAAGAAACTGGAGTCGACGTTCGAGTCGTAGAACGGGATCAGGTGCAGGTTGTCAGCCAGCTCGCCGTTCCCGTAACTGACTGTCGTCGTGTCGTCGTTGTACGTGTTCGCGCTCACGTCGGCCGTGTGAACGCTCCCGTCGTCGACGTCCGACTCGGGATCGGTCATCGTGTTGTCGTCGTTGTTGTCGAAGTCGAGACAGGAGAACACCCACGCGGGGTTGGTGTCGACTCTGATGCCGAAGACGACCGACCCGTAGTCGCCGGGCTTCACGTCATCGAGCTCGTAACTGAAGTAGTGGGCCTCCGAGGAGTCGTCGCCGCCCTGCGCTTCGACCTGCATCCCCTCGCCGGTCTGTTCTCCGTTGTACGATGCCGCCCACTCGACAGTCCCGTCGAGTTCGCCGGCCGTGAACGTCGCCTGTGCCGTCTCGTCGTCGCTGAAGGCCGCGTACGTCCCGTACCCGGCGCCGATGCTCGCGAGTCCGATGCCGCCGATGCCCATGAGGGCTTTCCGTCGTGACAGCGTGATCTTGCTGTCGGAGTTGTCGTCTGCCATAGTCGGTCTGGCCCGTCGCGGGCCGATTCGGTCGAGGGACGTTTTGGTATTCAGTAATTACACCATCGATGAGGTATTCGGACGTTGGACGGGGTCGGGCACCTCGTGTGGCTTCGTGAACCACCCGTTAAGCGTGCGTAGCCTCCGGACAGTCGGTTCTAACTGTACAGTTAAATTCAATATAGTATGACATATTTATCAGGGTGTATTATCAACGAGTGTACGTCATGGCGAGTACACCTGCGGGGGTGGACGAGGAGGAGGCGCGTGACGTGGGCCACGAAGAGATCTTCGACGTGCTCCGGAACGATCGACGGCGGCGAGTTATCGAGGAACTGTGTTCGCACGTGGGGCAGGCTACGGTCCGGGGGTTGTCCGAGCGGATCGCAGCGTCGGAGACAGGCGAGTCGCCGCCGCCGCGCGGCGCCCGCAAGAGCGTGTACAGTTCGCTCGTTCAGACCCACCTGCCGAAACTCGACGCACGCGAAATTGTCAAGTACGACCCGGACCGGAAGACCGTCGTTCTCGACGACGGTGCGGGGGAGGCCAAGCTCTACCTCGAGGTCGTCTCCCCGTACGGCATCACCTGGATGAGCTACTACCGCTCCGTGGCGGTCGTGTCGATGCTCATCGTCATCGCGACCGAACTCAACGCGCCGGGCGTGGTCGCCGTGCCCGACCTCCTGTGGCCCGTCCTGTTCCTCCTCCTCGTCGTCGCGTCGACGGCGAGACAGCTCTGGTCCCGGCGCTGGCTCCTTCTGAACCGGTATCTCGGCTAGGCGCTCGGTACGGGCGAGACGGGACGAGCGGTGACGACGCCGACCCCCGGAGTTATACCGCGCGCTCGCACCCCCTTCTGTATGGAACGATACGACCTTCTCTATCGGCTCTACGATGAGTTCGACACGGACGCCATCCGTGACCTCCAGACGTTCGTCGACGTCTTCCCCGCCGTGGACTCTCGGGTCGCGCTCGACTACTGGCAGGAGGCCCGCGACGAACTCGACGCGCGGAGAACGGCAGTACGCGACGCATTCGGTGCCGGCGAGACGCTGGTCGAAGTCGCCGCGACGGCCGACCGCGACCACGCGTTCACCGGCCTCGACCTGCACTCGAAGTACGGACACGCGGTGAACGCCCTCGTCCTCGACGTCGACGAGACGCTCCGGTCGGCGGGCGGAACGGACAACGAGATCCCGAGAGAGACGCTCCACGCGCTCACCGAGTTCCACGAGGCCGGCGTCCCCATCGTCATCTGCACGGGCCAGACCCTGGAGAACGTCAAGGGCTTTCTCATCCAGGGGCTCGGGAACGAACTCGTCCACTCGGGAGACGTGAGCATCGTCTACGAGACGGGGACGGGCGTGTTCACCCCCGGGCACGGTTCACGGACGAAGCGCCTCCTCTACGACGAACTCGACGAGGAGATGATCCGCGTCTTCGACCGGGTCCGCTCGCGCGTCCTCCCGGAGGCACCCGACGACGTCGCTCACGGCATCCACCTCCAGGGCAACGAGTTCAACGTCACGCTCAAGCCGAACTTCGACGTCGGATCACCCGAGGCGGAACGGGTCGTCGACCGCGGACTGGTCTACCTCGTCGACCTCCTGGGTGAGGCCGTCGCGAGCGAGACGGACGAGGTGACGACGCGCGGTCCCGAGTGGGCGCGGGCGTACTTCGCGGCCGACGACCCCGAAATCGACGCGGTACTCGAAGCCGAGGAGGCGTCGGTCGACCTCTCCGTCGACGAGGTGCCCGCAGAGGTCGTCTCGGTCTTCGAACGGGTCGACGTCGCCTACTACCACGCGGACGCCGCCGAGGTGGGGTCGCTGGAACTCAACAAGCCCCGCGGCGTCCGGGCCGCGCTGGACGTCCTCGACGTCGACGACCCGTTCCTGGCCGTGATGGGCGACTCGAAGTCCGACCTCCGGGTGATGGAGTGGGCCGCCGAGAACGACTGTGGCATCGCGGCCGCGCCCGAACACGCCTCGGCGGCGGTGCTGGACCACGTCCGGGCGACCGACGGTCTCGTCTTCGACCGCGGCGGTGCGGCGGCGATGCTCCACACCGTCTACGTCATGAACCTCCTCGCCGACCTCTGAGTCCCGACATCCGGTGCCGGCGGCGTCCGTCGCTGTGAACGAGTCGCGGTTATCAGCTGGCGTCGCTCTCTCCGACACAGAGTATCTTCGGGCGTCTGAGGCCGTTTCGGGACGGCGAGAGGGAGCGTTCCTCCCCGCGTCTCCAAAGATTTACCACACGTCCAGTGAACGCACGACCATGGGAGTCGACTACTCGGACCTGCACGACCCGAACGCGGAGTACACGATGCGGGAACTCTCCAGGGAGACCATGGGCGTCACCGCGAAGCGCGGTGGCGGCCGCGACGTCGAGATTACCGACGTCCAGACCACGATGGTCGACGGCAACTTCCCGTGGACCCTGGTCAGAGTGTACACCGACGCCGGCATCGTCGGCACCGGCGAGGCGTACTGGGGCGCGGGGGTCCCGGAACTCGTCCAGCGCATGAAGCCGTTCGTCGTCGGCGAGAACCCCCTCGACATCGACCGCCTCTTCGAGCACCTCGTCCAGAAGATGTCCGGCGAGGGGAGCGTCGAGGGCGTCACCGTGACGGCCATCGCGGGCATCGAGATCGCCCTGCACGACCTCGCGGGCAAGATTCTGGAGGTACCCGCCTACCAGTTGCTGGGTGGAAAGTACCGCGACCGGATGCGCGTCTACTGTGACTGTCACACCGAGGAGGAGGCCGACGCGGACGCCTGCGCCGACGAGGCCGAACGCGTCGTCGAGGAACTGGGGTACGACGCGCTGAAGTTCGACCTCGACGTCCCCTCGGGACTGGAGAAGGACCGCGCGAACCGTCACCTCCGTCCCGGCGAAATCCGCCACAAGGCGGAGATCGTCGAGAAGGTGACGGAACGGGTGAAAGACCGCGCGGACGTCGCCTTCGACTGCCACTGGACGTTCTCTGGTGGGTCGGCGAAACGGCTCGCCGCCGCCATCGAGGAGTACGACGTCTGGTGGCTCGAAGACCCCGTCCCGCCGGAGAACCTCGCTGTCCAGGAGGACGTCACGAAGTCGACGACGACGCCCATCACCGTCGGCGAGAACCGCTACCGGGTCACGGAGGAGCGACGCCTCATCGAGAACCAGGCAGTCGACATCATCGCGCCCGACCTCCCGAAAGTCGGGGGAATGCGAGAGACGCGGAAGGTCGCCGACGTCGCCAACCAGTACTACGTCCCGGTGGCGATGCACAACGTCTCCTCGCCCGTCGCGACGATGGCCTCCGCACACGTCGGGACCGCCATCCCGAACGCACTCGCCGTCGAGTACCACTCGTACGAACTCGGCTGGTGGGGGGACCTCGTCGAGGAGACGGTCATCGAGGACGGCTACATCACCATCCCCGAGGAGCCCGGCCTGGGCGTGACGCTCGACATGGACGCCGTCGCGGAGCACATGGTCGAGGGCGACGAGTTGTTCGACGAGGCGTAGGAAGCCTTCCGACCGACCGCCGTCACTTCGAAATCGTGACCGGACAGTGCGACGCCACGGACGCCGTGTCGCTCCGTGGCTCGAAGCGGGACGAGTACGGGTACGGGAGGATGTCTACGCATTGACGCTGTCTCGTCGGCGGTTTGCGCGTTGTGCTCGCTCGTCGTCGGGCCAACAGTTTTCGAGACACGGCACGTCGGTACTGTCGCATGTCAACAGAGTACACCGTCGACCACGAACTCTCCGACGACGACGCGAACATCCACAACGTGTGGGACAACAGCCTCGACCCGACGCTGACAGTGGAACCGGGGGAGGTGGTGCGCTTCGAGTGTCGTGACGCGCTCGACGGCCAGGTCGGTCGTGATTCGACGGCCGAGGACCTGGCCAACGCGAGTTTCGACCCCGTCCATCCCCTGACAGGCCCGGTCGCCGTGGAAGGCGCAGAGCCGGGTGACGTCCTCGCCGTCGACTTCCTCGACTTCGAACACAAGGGCTGGGGGTTCACGGGATTCATGCCGGGCGAGATGGGGCTGGGTCTCCTCCCGGAAGACTTCCCCGATGCCGGCCTGCACGTCTGGGAACTCGACGACGAGGTGGCTCACTTCGTGAACGAAATCGAGGTTCCGCTGGACATGTTCCCCGGCATCGCGGGCGTCGCCCCCGCCGAGGACGGCGAACACGACACACTCCCCCCGCGTGACACGGGCGGCAACTTCGACATCAAGCACCTCACGGAAGGGTCGACCCTCTACCTCCCTGTCGAGGTCGACGGTGCCCTCTTCTCGACCGCCGACTGTCACGCCGCCCAGGGCGACGGCGAGGTCTGTGTGACCGGCATCGAGGCCCCGATGTTCGTCACCGCGCGGTTCCGAGTCCTGAACGACAAGTCCATCTCACAGCCAGAGTTGGAGACGACGGGTCCGTTCACTCCAACCGGGAGAGACGAGCCGATGTACGGGACGGCCGGCATCGCCGACGACCTCATGGAGGCGACGAAGAAGGCCGTCCGCCACATGATCGACCACCTGGAGTCGGAACGCGGCCTCACCCGCGAGGAGGCGTACATCCTCTGCTCTGCGGCCGTCGACCTGAAGATCAACGAGGTGGTCGACGCGCCGAACTGGACGGTGACCGCGTACCTGCCCGAGAGCATCTTTCCCTGAAGACCACGCCGAAGAGGAGTGAGCTCAGTCCTCGGGGAACCAGCCTCCCGTTCCGCTGTCACCCTGGCCGAAGAACTCGGAGTCGGACTGCGTGTGCGGTGGGCGGTACTTCGCGGACTGTGCGTACGGTGTCTCCTCGAGTGTCTCCGTCGGGACGTCCGCACGCGGAGAGATCTGGAGCAGGGATTCGACGTCGACGTGGGCGAGGCTGGCGTCGAGGTCCGCGTCCGTCTCCCAGAGGACCTCGTCGACCGAGCGGTCCTCGAAGAACTCGTCGAACCGGTCGGTGGTGAGCTCCGGGTACGTGACGAGGAGGTCGGAGCCGAACTCGGTCGCCGACAACGACCCGTCGTACAGTCCCGCGAGCAGGAGGTCGGCGAAGAGTTCCCAGTCGCGTTCTGACCGGAGCACGACGGGGAGTTCGTCCACACCGACCGTCCGCGACTCGGAGGCGTCCCCGTCCGGTGGCGCGTCGTCGGGCCGGTCAGCTGTGGCATCTGTGGGGTCGGGAGCGGCGACGGCAGGTGTGACGGGTGGGGCCGCTTCGGAGAGCGCCTCGTGGAATCGGTCCCGGAGGGCGACGGCGGTGAGCCGAGCGAACAGGTCGTGGTCGCGGTTGAGTTCGGGGAGGAGCCGCGGCCACCGGAGACTGATGGTGACGAACTTCCCGAGTTGGTCGAGCGTCAGGTCCGTCTGCTCGAACACGCCGACCTCCTGTGCCAGAAGCGCCCGGAGCCGGTAGAGACTGATGAACTTCTTTATCTGTCGAGGGTTGTACCCGAGCGCGGGCGCGGCCCACCCGAGTGCGGTCCGGAGCGTCTCGTCCGACCAGTCCCGCGCCCACAGGGTGTACGGTTCGGCGGGCTCCGGTGGGTTCTGCGGGGACACTTGCGGGTACTCGGCCGTCCGCATCGCCACGAACTCGTCGGGGCCGAACGAGTCGCCGTACTCACGCTGAAACGCCATCAACTCCATCACGAACCGGTCCACGTCGTCAGGTGAGGGCCGCGGGATGAGAAACGGGACCTGCACGAACTTCTCGATGAACGCGTAGCCGTAGTCGAGGCCGAACGACTGGCGCGACTCGACGTTGAGGTGATCGAGGAGGTCCTCGTGTTTCGCGGCGAGACCGGCGGCGACCTTCTCGCGGTCCATCCCGAGGAGGAACACGAGCCGAGGGTCGTCCGAGAGCATGAGGTTGATCGACTGCATCAGTTCAGCCGCCCGAGGCACCGCACACCGGTCGAGGTCGTCGATGAACACGAACACCCGGTGGTCGCCGACGTACGCGTCGAGGACGCGACGGAGGTCCTCGTGGAAGCGTTCGAGGAAGGAGACGTGTCCCTCGTAGTTCGGGTCACGGACGTACGCCTCCAGTTCGCGCTCGGTCCGTTCGACGACGTTCCGCCGCGTCCACAGCCACACGCCGACGAAGGACGTGACGCCGCCGCCGAACCCGAACGTGGCGACGACCGCTGTGCTGTCAGCGCTCCCGAGGAGCGTCGGTCCGGCGACCGCCGCGAGGACTGCCGTGACGACCACGGCGAGGACGGCCAGCAGCGTCGTCCCCATCGCCCGTGCGACAGCGGCGCGGCCACGGCGTCTGTCGAAGCGGTCGAGAACGAGGGCGAGTCGGGCGCGGCGTCGATCCTGTGGCGTCAGTTTCCTCGAGAGCCCGTCCAGCACGGCCAGCATGAACGCCGCCCACAGCGCGTCCTCCCCCTCGTGTCGCCAGGGGTTGAAGCGGACGGTGAGGTGACCCTCACTGCGGAGTTCGTGTTCGAGTTGCGACATGAACGACGACTTACCGGCACCCCACGTCCCCTCGACGGAGACTGCGAGCGGCGGTGTCGTCTCACGCTGTCTGAGGAACGTCGCGAGCGCCCCGACGTACGGCTCGAAGCCGAGCGCATCGTGTGCTGTCGGTCTGTCGCCGAACGCAGCGCCGACCGGCGTTCGAGCGCCTGGCTCCCCCTCCCACTCGGGCTGGTCTGTCATACCGTAGCAGAGGCCGCCCGGTAGCATCAGCTTGTCGCACAGCCGACACGAACGTCGGCGAGCGGGCGGTCTCACCCGACGCTGACGCCCTCGGCCGCCGAACAGACGAACGTCCGCGGGTCGACGTCGGTATCCGCACGCTCGGCGTACGCCGCGTCGACGTGTGCGCGGAAGTCGTCGACGGCCCCGGCTTCGACCAGGGCGACGACGCTCCCACCGAAGCCTCCGCCCGTCATCCGCGCGCCGAGGACGCCGGACGTCTCCCAGGCGAGTTCGACCACCGCGTCCAGTTCTCGACAGGACACCTCGTAGTCGTCACGGAGACTCGCGTGCGACTCGAACATGCAGTCGCCGACGGCCTCGACGTCCCCGGCTTCGAGCGCGTCGACGGCCGTTCGCACCCGTTCGTTCTCGGTGACGACGTGGCGGGCCCGCCGCCGGAGCGTGCTCGGGAGGTCGTCACTGTGGGCGACGAGGGCGTCCCGGTCGACGTCCCGGAGCGACGTCACGTCGCCGAGCGACGCGTCGAACCGTGCTACCGCCGCCTCGCACTCGCGCACCCGGTCGTTGTACGCCGACGAGGCGAGTTCGTGTTCGACGCGCGTGTCGACGACGACAGTCCGGAGACCGTCGTCGTCGAACGTGACCCCTCGCGTCTCCCGGGAGCGACAGTCGAGGAAGAGCGCCTCTCCCGCCCGGCACAGCGCGCTGGCATACTGGTCCATGATGCCGCAGTCGAGGCCGACGAACCCGGTCTCGGCGCGCCAGGCCGCCTCTGCCAGGTCGCGTCGCGGCAGCGCCTCCCCCGGCGTGTCGAGGGCGTACGCCGCGGCCGCCGTCGCCACTTCGAGCGCCGCCGACGAGGAGAGGCCGGCCCCGCGGGGGACGTCGCCCGCGACGAGGAGGTCGAGTCCCCGTTCAGCGGTGAGGTCCGCGGCGGCGAGTTCGACGAGGACGCCGAGCGGGTAGTTCGCCCACATCGCGTCGTGGGTGTCGAGTGGGTCGTCCGGGAGCCCGTCGACCCGGACCTCCCCCTCGAAGTCGGTCGAACGGAGCCTGTACCGGCCGTCGTCGCGCGGTGCGATGGCGACGGCGGTGCGGTAGTCGATGGCCACCGGGAGGACGAGCCCCTGGTTGTAGTCGGTGTGACCGCCGACGAGGTTCACTCTCCCGGGGGCGCTCGCCACCGCCTCCGGTGCCCGGTCGTACGCCGCCTCGAACGCCCGTCGTGCCTCCCCTGTCGTCATAGGTTCGTACGTGTCCCGTTTCGAGGGAGGCGCTTCATCCTGTCGGCTGAGAGCCGTCGACCGTGGCTCGTAGCGGTGGACGACGGGGGAGACGGGAACGAGTCAGGCCGTGCGCGACTCGGCGACCGAC
>NZ_JBEPXO010000090.1:0-14404 GCF_041641895.1 Salinigranum sp.
CGGGTTCGTCGACGTCGGTCGACAGACGGAACGAGTCGACTGACCGGACGGTGCCGACGTCGGCCGCGGCGCGTCGGTGGTCCAGATAGGAGGTGCCGTGGAAGTCCGCCCGGAACGCGGGCGTCCGGACGACGAGGGCGTTCGTCCCGACCCCCCGGCCGGGGACGAGGACGACGTCCCCGTCCGTCCGCACGAGGCGGCAGAGCGCCGCAGGGGTGGCCAGCGCCAGGTCGGCCATGATCACGGCGAGCGACTCACCGTCGCCGGCCCCTACCGTCTCGGCGACGGCGTCGTCGACGGCCGCGTCGAGCGAGCGGTCGTCGACGCGGACCGTCACCGGGGTGTCGTCGGGACGGGGGCGGTCCGACCCGCCGCCGTCGCCGTCGCGGTCGATCGCGAGGTCGAGCGGGCCCGTCGAGACCACCTCGACGACGACGTCGTCGACGGCGTCCCTCCGCGACAGGCCGCCGACGGCGTCGAGGACGTCACGGAGCATCCGCTGGGCGAACTCGTCGCGTTCGGCGGCGTCCAGAACGGGGGCGAGTCGGGTCTTGGGGTTCGTCGCGTCGAAGGGGACGACGACGCGCATCCCGGTCACCCGAGCGGATCGTGGGTGTCCTGCTGGGAGCGCCAGTAGAGGAACCCACCGACCGCGAGCGCGACCACGACGAGTCCGCCGACGGCGTACAGGACGAGGGTGAACGTCTGTCGCGACTGCTGGGCGGACGAGGCCTGCGACTGTGCCTCGCTCGCGAGTTCGGTCGCCAACTCGAAGTTCTCCGACTCGTATGCGTTGACCGCCTGATCGAACGTGTTCTCGGCCTCACCGACGCTCGCACCGTTCTCACGGGCGGACTCGATGGCGGCCCCTGCGTCGTCCATCGCCGTGCGCGCCCGGTCGCTCGCGGAGGTGAAGTGGTGTGCCTCCCAGCTGTCGATGTCGTTCGCGTTGCCGCCCTCGCGCGCCTGCGTCAGCGACGCGACCACGAACGTCTGTGCGGGGTCGTACGAGTACGACTCGACGGGCGGGACCGTCCCGGTCACGCGGACGCGGACCTCGGCGGTGCCGTCCGCAGCGGAAATCTGCGAGGAGGTGAAGTTCTGTCCGTCGAACTCCTCGCGGCCGACGGTCGCGCCGGTCTGGTCGACGTAGGAGAGCGACCACGTCACCTCGCGCAGGTCCGTCTCGCCGCGCAGCTGCCACTGCTCCAGCGTCGGGTTCTGATACAGTTCGGTCAGTGTGAACGTCGCTTCGACCTGCGAGCCGACGGCTGCTTCCTCCGGAACGTTCGCGTTCCCGACGCTGAGCGCGGCGACGGGCGCGACGGCCGAAAGCAGGACCAACAGGACGAGGAGGAGGCTAGAAAAGCGACTCCAGTTCGTCTTCGTCATCGTTCACCAGACCTTCGAGCTTCGCGTCACTCTCCTCTCGGATTTCGGCAAGATTGTCTTGTGCCTCGATGGCGACCTGCTGCAGCTCTTTGATGCGGGGGACGTTCGTCACCCCCGAGAGGAGGATGACGGCCGCCACCTGCCGCGAGTTGCTGATGGGGTAGTCGCCGCCGCGGACCTCCATCGACCCGGTCTGCTCCTCAATCCACTTCCGCCCGCGCTCGATTCCCTTCCGGTTGAGGTGCTCCGGCGGTCCCGCGAGCACCAGGAGCGCCCGCTCGGTGCCTTCGACCTCACAGGGGAGGGTGAGTCGGCCGAGCGCCGCCTTCCGGACGAGGGAGGTGATGCGGTTGGTGGTGTGGGCGCTGTCGAGGCCGTCGTCGCCGTCGTTGCCGCCGCCGGTGAGCCGCGAGAGGAGACCGCCCGACTTCCCCTTCGGCTCGACTTCCTCGGAGGCGTAGCCGACGGTGGAGACGCCGCCGCCGGCGAGCGTGTTGATGATCTCCGAGGAGTCGACGACGCTCTCGGCAACTTCCTGGCCCGCCTCGACTTCGCCCGCGCCGAACAGCACGCCGAAGCGCGTGACGATCTCCTTGTTGATCTGGTCGTAGCCGCCCTGGACCGACTCGCCGGTCTTGCGCCAGGCGTCGTTGTCGAAGACGAGGAGGTTGTCCACTTCTCGGACGAAGGTCTGGAACGACCGCGCGGCGTTGAGGGTGTAGATGCCCCCCTCGTCGCTCCCGGGGAGGATACCCAGTCCGTACACCGGTTCGGTGTAGATGCGCTTGAGGTGTTTCGCGAGCACCGGCGCACCGCCGGACCCGGTCCCGCCGCCGAGGCCGGCGACGACGAGGAACGCGTCGACCTCGTGGACCGGAATCGAGTCGATGGCTCCCTGGACCTCGTCGATGTCCTCCTCGGTGATTTCGGCACCGAGTTCGTTGTCCGCGCCGACCCCGTGACCCTTCACGCGCGACTGCCCGATGAGGACGCGCTGGTCCTGCGGGATGTTCTCGAGTCCGAGCAGGTCTGCCTTCGCCGTGTTCACCGCCACCGCGGCGCGGACGATGTTCGAGTCGTTGTTCCGGTCGTACTCGAGGAACTTGTCGACGACTTTGCCACCCGCCTGGCCGAATCCGATCATCGCGAGCTTCATCTGTACTGTTCCCTCGTCATTAGGTAGAATCCAGCACGAATTAGCGTATAAGCCTTGTGACCGTCTGAAATTTGATAATTCCGAGCGGAACCGAAAGACTGCGCTGGATACGAGAGTGTCAGCCCAGTGTATGCCGCTCGTCTGACGGCTGGTGTTCTCAGCGGAGATAACTAGCGCACGCACGCGGAGAGTCGATTACGAACCACACGACCCGCCGGTCGAGCAGCGACGGAGGGCGGGCGGCGTCAACGAGCCAGATACGCCTCGAGACTGGTGAGGTCGGCCTCGCTCACGCCGAACGCGCCGACGTCGTTGTCGGCGGTCGTGTTGTCGAACTTCAGCGAGCGGTACTGGTCGGCACCCATCGGCGCGCCCGGGAGTTTCCCGAGGACGCTGAGTCCGACGCCCGCCACCCCCATCGGGATGGGGACGACGGTGACGGAGCGCCCGGCCGCGCCGTGGGCGAGTTTCGCCACCTCGGCGAGGGTCAGTTTGTCCGGCCCACCGACCTCGTACACCTGTCCGACGTGTTCGTCGTCCTCGCAGGCGTCGGCGAGCATCGGGACCAGGTCCTGGACCCAGATGGGCTGGAAGCGCGTCTTGCCGCCGCCGGGGAGCGGTGTCAGGTACGGCGGGGCGAGTTTCTTCGTGAACGAGACGAACTCGCCGCCGTCGCCGAACACGACGGAGGGACGGAAGACGACCCAGTCGAGCGAGGAGTTCTTCACGGCCTCCTCGGCCTTCCCCTTGGCACGGATGTACGCCGTCTGGCCGTTCGGGTCGGCCCCGAGGGCGCTCATCTGGACGAGGCGCGAGACACCGTGTTCCTCGCAGGCGCGGACGACGTTCTCCGTCCCCTGTCGGTGGACCCTGTCGTGCATCTCGTCGCCACCGCTCGGCTTGAACAGCGGCGAGAGGGCGACGAGGTTGACCGCGACGTCTATCCCCTCGAACGCCTCCTGGATGGAGTCGTACGCGGTGACGTTCCCCATCGCCTTCGAGACGCCCTTCGGGAGGTCGTCGTTGCCCGGACTCCGCGAGAGCGCCGTGACGCTGTGTCCTCGCTGCTTGAGTTCTCGACACAGGTAGCTGCCGATGAACCCGCTTCCGCCGACGACGAGTACTTTCATACACTCTCCTGCGCCGGTACCGACGTAAAGGTGTCGCGACCAGCCCACCTCCGTGTCCCGGTTTTGGGGCCCGCGAGGCGCCGACGGTGCCCGTCGGACACGGGTGATTTCGAGACGCACCGACAGGGTTATTCGTCCCCCCGGCGCGCCTCAGGCCATGCTCGTCACGCTGGAGGGCCTCGACGGGAGCGGCAAGACGACGGCGCTGGAGCGGCTCCGCGACGAGTTCCCCGCGGCGATGTTCACCCGCGAGCCGACCGACTCGTGGTACGGCGAGAGCGTCCTGCGGTCCATCGGGGACGACGACGCCGACCCGCTCGCCGAACTCTTCCTCTTCACGGCCGACCACGCCGACCACCTCGTACGGGTCGTTCGCCCCGCGCTCGACGCCGGCCGTCTCGTCGTCTCGGACCGCTTCGCCGACTCGCGGTACGCCTACCAGGCCGCCACGCTCGCGGCGTACGACAACCTCGCAGTCGACGACCCGCTCGACTACGTCCGCGAGATACACGCCCCCTTCACCAGACGACCCGACCGCACCGTCTACCTCGACGTCGACCCCGAGACGGCCGCCGAACGGGCGGGTGCGACGAACAAACTCGAACGGGTCGACTACCTCCGACGGGTGCGGGAGAACTACGAACGGCTCGTCGAGGAGGACGGAGAGCGGTTCGTCCGCGTCGACGCCACGCGCTCTCGAGACCGGGTCGCGGCGGACGTCGTGAGCGCAGTCGAGGCGGCGGTCGAGTAGTCAGGTCAGGTCGTCTTCGGCAGTTCGATCTCCTCGGGCGGTGGGACGTACAGCACGTCGATGGTGAACCCGAGGACGAGCGGCATCCCGATCCACAGGCCCAGGAGGACGCTCACGCCGAGGTTCCCCGGGATGACCGCACCGAACAGCATCGTGGTGACGAACAGCGCCACCGGGATGAGAAGCAGCGCGTAGACGACCGACCCGGCCCGCGTCTTCAGGCGGATGCGGAAGAAGCGCGTCATCACCGCGGCGATGAGGGTGTTGACGACGAGGACGGCACCCAGGAGTACGAGGGTCACGACCGAGACCATACCACTGGTAGGGGGGCAGCGACCTTTGACCTGTCGGATTCGCGGGTCGAGGGCGGCCCCACTGGTGGAGTAGGGGGAACGCGAGTCAGCCACGTGGAGACGAAGCGGGGGGCGGGCCGGCACCGAACGCAGCGTGCGGACTCGCTCAGTTCGAGGCCGCGTCGAACGGGTTCGTTCCCACGGCCACCTCGTCGGCGGTCGACCGACCGTCGCCGTCCCAGTCGGTCCGCAGGGAGTCGTTCGCGGCGTCACGCGGGTCCAGTCCGCCGAGGAGTTCGTCCGCGTCCGCGAGGCCGTCGCCGTCGGTGTCGGCCCGGTCGGTGGCCGTCCCGAGCAGTATCTCGTAGGCGTCGTCGAGGCCGTCGCCGTCGCTGTCGCTCACCACGGGCACGTCGCGCGGGTCACTCGGGTCCGTGCCGGCACCGACTTCGACGCCGTCCGAGACGCCGTCGCCGTCCGTGTCGAACGCCAGGGGGTCGCTCGCGTCGAGGCCGAACACCTCCGCCCCGTCGACGAGGCCGTCGCCGTCCGTGTCGGGGTTCGCCGGGGCGAGCGGGGGCGACGAGGACACCTCGCTGTCGTCCTCCAGTCCGTCGCCGTCCGTGTCGGTCTGGAAGTACCCGCCGTCGGACGCGTCGAGCGGGTCGGTCCGTCCCTGCTCCGTGCGGTCGTTCGACCCGTCGCCGTCGGTGTCGGGGTCGAACGGGTCGGTGCCGAGTGCCCGTTCGCCGGCGTCGGTGAGGCCGTCACCGTCGCTGTCGGGGTCGAGGAAGTCCGGCAGTTCGTCGCCGTCCGTGTCGTCGCTCCCCTCGACGGCGTCGGTGAGGCCGTCGCCGTCGCTGTCCGTGTCGAGGAAGTGCTCGACGCCGTCGCCGTCGGGGTCGGCGAGCGTCCGTTCGGCGTGGTACGTCTCCAGGGCCGAGGGGATGCCGTCGCCGTCGTGGTCGGTCACGGCGGTGCGCGGGCCGTCGTTCGCGACGCTCGCGAGGTTGAGGTCGGCCGTCGCACCGGTGAGCGCCACCGCCCCGGCCGAGGCCGCCGCCACGACGACGGCGACGACGACAGCGGCGACGACTGCCCGACGGCCGCTCACAGCACCCCTCCGTGAGCCGTGTCGTGACCGCGGGCCGGAGGCGATTCGACGGGTGGCAGGATGGGCAGTTCGACGGGTGGCAGGATGGACAGGGCGGGATACTCTTGGGCGGGAGACATTCTCGGGGGACGATAGCGCAGCGCCGGCTTAGTTACCCGGAGCCACCTGCGGCGTTAGGCCGAGTCGAAGGGGGTAGGCGGTTCCTACTCCGCCACCGGGGGAGGCGTCGGGTGTGGATTTATGGCCTCGGCGGAGGAACGCCGGCCATGCACCGACTCATCGCCGACCGGTCGCTCGACGACTCGTGGCTCGGCCCCGAGGACGCCCGGGCGGCCTACCGCGATATGGTCCGGACCCGGCGGTTCGACGACCGGGCGCTCGCCCTCCAGCGGCGGGGGTGGATGAGCGGCTACCCGCCCTTCCGCGGACAGGAGGCCGCACAGGTTGGCGCCGCCCACGCCATGCGCGACGAGGACTGGCTCCTCCCCACCTACCGCTCGAACGCGCTCCAGATCGCTCGCGGCGTCCCGATGAGCGACGTCCTCCTGTTCCGACGGGGCCACCCCGAGTACCACTCGGACCACGACCTCCCGATTCTCCCACAGGCGGTGCCCATTGCCAGCCAACTGCCACACGCCGTCGGCCTGGGGATGGGGCGGAACTACCGGGGGAACGGGGAGGCCGCGCTGGTCTGCTTCGGCGACGGGGCGACGAGTCAGGGCGACACCCACGAGGCGATGAACTTCGCCGGCGTCTTCGAGACGCCGACGGTGTTCTTCTGCGAGAACAACGGGTGGGCCATCTCACACCCCCGCGACCGACAGACCGCGTCGGAGAGCATCGCGGGGAAGGCGGACGCGTACGGGTTCGAGGGCGTCCAGGTCGACGGCAACGACCCGCTCGCGGTCCGTGAGGTCGTCTCGGAGGCGCTCGCGTCCGCCCGCGACGGGGCGCCCGTCCTCGTCGAGGCGCTCACCTACCGACAGGGAGCACACACGACCGCCGACGACCCCGACCGCTACCGCCCGGCCGACCCGGACCTGCCCGAGTGGCGGACGCGCGACCCGCTCGACCGGTTCGAGGAGTACCTCCGTGCCGAGGGCGTCGTCGACGACGCGTTCGTCGCGGAGACCCGCGAGCGCGCCGACGAGGAACTCGCAGAGGCCGTCGCCGTCGCGGAGGACGTCGCACCACCGGGCGGGGACGACCTGTTCGACTTCGTCTACGCGGGAGCGTCCCCGCACCTCGACGACCAGCGCGCCGACTGCCGTCGGTACGGGGAACGTCGTCCGCTCGAAGACGGTCACGGGGACTGAGACCGACCGGCGCCGAGCCCGTCGTCGCCCGTCGGACGACGGCGTCAGTCGTCCATCGCGATGTACGTCTTGGTGTCGGTGACGCCCTGCAGCCCCTGGATGCCGCTCGACGCCGTCTTCAGCACCTCGTACACCTCGTCGGCGTCCACCTCGGCGATGATGTCGTACGTCCCCGCGACGATGTGTGCCTCCGCGACCGTCTCCAGGTCGCGAACGGGGCCCAGCAGCTGCTCTGACTCCCCGGCGCCGGTCTTGACCATGATGAACGCGTGAACCATGCGGTGTGATACTCCACAGCAGGGCAAAAAGTGTTCGCCTGCTCCGGGGAGCAGACGGAGTACGAGACGGCACGGCGAGGGTGTGGGGACAACCTTATTGCCGTCGTACGATGTATCGACTCTCATGCGATTCGTTATCATAGGTGGTGGGCGTGTCGGCTCTCGGACTGCACGCGTCCTCACCGAGGAGGGTCACGACGTGACCATCGTCGAACTCGACGAAGACCGCCAGGAACGGTGTCGAACCGCCGGATTCGAGGTGGTCGCGGGCGACGGCTCCCACGAGGACGTCCTCCTCGAGGCGGGCGTCGAGGAGGCCGACGCGCTCGGGGCGCTCACGAGCAATCTCAACGTCAACTTCGCGGCGTGCATGATCGGGAAGCATTACGGCTGTCGTACCGTGATGCGTATCGACGAGGAGTACCGCGAGGAGATCTACCAGAAGTACGCCGAGGAGGTCGACGAAATCGTCTACCCCGAGCGCCTCGGCGCCATCGTCGCCAAGAACGCGCTCCTCGGTGGCTCCATCCGAGCCATCGCCGACATCGCCCAGAACCTCCAGGTCGTCCTCCTCACCGTCTCGGAGGAGTCGCCGATGCGTGGCTACACGCTCAGCGAGGTGGCCCTCCCGGAGAAGGCACACATCCTCGCGTTCGGCAAACGGGACGAACCGATGGGCGTCCCGCTCCCCGACGACTCGCTCGAACTCGGCGACCGGGTCGCCGTGCTCGCGGACTTCTCGGTCCTCGGCGAGGTGCGACAACTGCTCGTCGGTGACGAAGTCGCCGCCGTCCCGGGGGGTGCGTGACGGTGGTGACCGCCTACGTCATGGTCAAAGCCAACACCGGCGAGGCCGACCGACTCAAGGGAGACATCCTCGGCCTCGGCGACGGTGTCGTCGACGTCAGCATCGTCGCCGGCGACGTCGACTTCATCGTGAAGGCCAGGGTCGAGACACCGGTCGATGTCAAGGACATCGCCTCGGCCATCCAGGCCATCGACGGCATCGAAGACACTCAGACGTACATCGCGATGGACTGACCCGCCCACGTCGTCGCGGGCGGGCCCGCTGACGCCCCGACGACGCGCGCGAGCAGTCAGAACCCGCCCGCGTCCTTCGCACTCGACACGAGCGACGCCACCGGGTCGGTGTAGTCGTACCCCGGGATGACGCCCTGCACGTAGGTCCCCTCGACGAACGTCACGAGCGCGGCCGCGTCGTCGACCCCCCGTCGTTCGTTGATGTCGGTGTACTCGACGGTCACGACGAGTTCGTCGTCGAGGTGACGAATCGTCGGGTCGAGGCCGCGGTCGACCTTCGTCACACCGCCGACGTCCTCGACGCGGAGTTCGAACGTCTCCGTCCACCCCTCCTCGACGACGCTCGCCACGTCGCCGTCGACGACTGCCGAGAGCGTTGGGACGCGAATCTCGACGGTGAACCGCACGCGGCCGTCCTCGGCCGCGTCGACGGCGACGACGGCGTCGAACGGTGTGGCCGTCGAGACGTACTCGTCGATTCCCGTCTCCTCGAACCCGCTGTGGTCGGCGAACGCGCGCCGGACACGGCCCGGAACCTCGCTCATATGCTGGCGGAGGAACCGGTCCGAGAAAAGCCCGTTGTCCCGGCACGCGCCGGAATCGTGTCGTCCCGCGAGAGACAGATAGCGGCGCCGAGAGCCCGAGAGACGTTCCGCCGGCGGCACGCTTAAGTTGTCGTGGGGACTTGGGGTAAGTGACGCTTCGCTTTGGAGGGCCGAAGCGTCAGCGGGGACCAATTCAGGGCGGTTCGCGGTCGCCGGTTTGGCGACCGCGACCACTCTCTTCGAGACAGAAACCGACGAGCGGCCGCGCTGTCTTCGGGAGACGGGGACCGACGACTCATGTTCGGAGCGGCTGCTCCGTCCAGTCGCGAGTGACCTCGCGTGCAGTCGAGCGCGCTAGCGGTCGCGCGCGCTGGGGTTCGCGGCGACCGACCCCACCCACGTCGCCGTCGCGACGACCGACCCGACGCTGCTGGCAATGCGGAGGGGAATCGACGAGAACAGTCCGACGAGGAAGGCTCCGACGAGGACGACACCCATCGCCGCCAGGACGAGGTCGGTCCACGCGAACGACGACGTCGACGGCTCGGGGGACTCGTCACGCATAATTACATCTCATTACCGCCCCCGGGAAGTATCTTGTCGTTCGGATTGCAAGTCGTCCCTCGAGCGGTCGCTGTGCGTGCCGACGACGACGCGCGTGACTGGGACCTCGACAGGGCCGCGGTGGAGCCGACCGACCGAGGTCGCACACGACCGTGCCCGGCGCGTCTACTGTCCGAACGCCACCCACAGCGGGTAGTGGTCGGAGATGCGCCACGAGAGCGACTGGGTGCTGAGCCCACGGCGCGGCAGGGCCACCTCGCGGAAGTCGAACGACCCGCTCGTTCGGTAGTCGAGCGAGAGCGCCGGGCGGCCCCTGTCTCCGTCGCCGTCGTCGGCGGTGAACCACGCGATCTGGTCGTAGAACTTCCCCGCGGAGTCGTCGCCGAAGATGGTCCGGGGGACGCGGTGGAGTTCCGCGGGGACCGTCAGCCCCGTCGAGGTGAACGCCTCGTACCGCTCGTCGCCGTGGCGGTCGATGTTGAAGTCGCCCAGCGCGACGAGGTTGTGGCCCCAGGCGTCGACGTCACGCGCCCACTCGTCGAGCCACTCGGCGATGGCGCGGAGTTCGGGCGTGCGGGCGTCGGCGGAGTCACCGTAGAGGACGTGCAGCGTCACCAGGATGAACGTCTGACTCCCCGCGCGGAAGCTGACCGCGTACGGCGTCCGCGCGAACTGCTCGCGCAACGCCCCCTCGGTGATGTCGCGACGGTCGAGTTGCTCCTGCGGAACGACGAGTTCGCCGGCGAGACCGCTCGGCTGGACCGTGCGTCGGTCGTAGAGGAAGCCCAGTCGCTCGTCGTTCCCCGTCGACCCGCGAGTGACGTCAGTCAGGAGGAGTCCCCAGTTCGACCCGAGGAGTTTCAGCGTGTGCCGGAGCGCCTTCAGGTTCCCTCTCACCTCCTGGACGGCGACGACGTCGAACCGGCGGAGAATCGACGCGATGACGTGGATCGACTGCAGGTCACGCTTCGGGCTGTCGTCCGCGTCGGCGACCCACTTCTCGGTCAGACCGCCGAACGCGCGGATGTTCCACGTCCCGACGAGGAGCGTCCGGTCGATGGTTCGCGGCGGGAGCGCCTCGTCGAGTGCGCGTTCGAGACCAGCGAGGTCCTCCTGTATCTCCGGCGGTGGGGTGTCGGTCACGTGGGGCATGGTTCGTGGGACGACCGTGCGGTGTGGTCACACACAAATGTCGTCCGAGAGAGATAACCGTTGCCTCGTGTGGGCGGCGTGCTGCTCACGGCACCGGCTACGGGGCGTAGCAGTCCGAAAAAGTGGTGTCGATAGCTCGTCGTCGGCGGAGACCGCCGAAACTCGGAGTTAGTTGCGGACGACGTTCGTCGCGCGGGGACCCTTGGGGGCCTGTTCGATGTCGAAGTCGACGTCCTGTCCCTCTTCGAGATCCGGACCGCCAACGTCCTCCATGTGGAAGAAAACGTCATCGTCCGCGTCCTCAGTCGAGATGAATCCGTAACCGCCAGTGTCGTTGAAGAAATCAACCTTACCGTTTGCCATTGCGAATGAACACGGGCCAGCCGCACGGTTAAGAGTTACGAACTTGTCTTCGATATCCCGATTCTAGTAGACGAATGACCAATATTCTACGGAAATCAGTAAAAATAGACGCAACTGGCGTTCTGGACGGCTACGGTAGTCAGGTCGTCACAACGGACGGTGACTCCCGTGGAATCGGAAGTTCTCGCTGGAGGGGACGCGTCCGCCGTGGTGTCACGTGCCGTGCGAGGGAAGGATTCGAACCACGGTCGTTCCGCTCGGTTCGTTCGCGTCACTCCCTGATTCGGACCCGTCCGGACGTATCGCTCTGCTCACAATCGTTCGCAGAAGCGATGCGAGGGAAGGGATTTGAACCCTCGAACCCCTACGGGAGCGGATCTTAAGTCCGCCGCTTTTGGCCTGGCTCAGCCACCCTCGCGCACCCACTGGTTTTCCCCTTCGTCGCAAGTGGGTTTCGGTCCGTCCTCACCAGTCGACCGAGAGCGTCCCGTCCCCGTCGGGGTCGGGCGCGATTTCCTCGTCCGTCCGGCGGTCGATGACGTGGATGACGCCGCGACCTTTCTTCGCGGGACAGACGTCCGCAGCCTCGACGTTCTCGTCGAGTTCGTCCTCGCCGATGTAGTACGACCGGGGCTTCGCGAGTCCGGTTTCGATGCTCATCGTCCAGTTCTCGGCGACTTCGGCACACCGGCCCGCACCGATGCACTTGTTGGCCTCGAAGATGATTTTGTACGGCTTCTCCTCGATGGGTGGGGCGTTCGCCTCGTCGCCGATTTCGCTCGGCTTCGGGGCGGCGTCGTTGCTCATTGCCGAGCGTACGGTGAGACCGGACTTTCGTCTTTCGTCTGTGATCAATCAGACCACACACGTCTTATCTACCCGACGCTTACCCGAGGTGAATCTCGCTCCGTCCGGGTCGAGAGAAGGTGATTCCGATACCCACGACGAAGACACAGAACCCGATGACCCGGCTCTTCGCCCAGTACGGTCGGCCCGAGTGGTACCTCCTCGCGCTCGCGGTCGTGACCAGTTTGTTCGGCCGGACGGTCGCACTCGTGCCACCGCTCGTCCTGGGGGTGGCAATCGACGCCGTGTTCGTCGGGAACACCACGTACACGCTTCCGCTGGTCCCCGCGGCGTGGCTCCCGACGACTCGCATCGAGGGCCTGTGGTTCTCGGTCGCACTCGTCGTCGGTGCGCTCGTGTCGAGTGTCCTCCTGACGTGGGCACAGGGCGTCGGCTTCTCGCTCTTCTCGAACCGCGTCCAGCATCGGGTTCGGGTGGACGCCTACGAGGCGATGCAGGGGCTCGACATGAGCTTCTTCGACGACAAACAGACCGGGCAGGTCATGTCCATCCTCAACAACGACGTCCGAAACCTCAAGTCGTTCCTCAACGGCACGGTCGGCGGCGTCGTCCAGCTCCTAGTCACGGTCACGGCCATCGCGGGCATTCTCGTCTACCTCAACGCGCAACTCGCGCTCGTGACGCTCGTCGCCGTCCCCCTCCTCGCGACGTTCACGGTGTGGTTCATGCGTACCGTCCGCCCGCTCTACCGCACGCTCCGCCAGAGCGTCGGTGACCTCAACACGCGCATCGAGAACAACCTCGCCGGTATCGAGGTCATCAAGACCTCCTCGACGGAGGGGTTCGAGACCGGCCGCGTCGAGGATGCCTCGTGGGCCTCGTATCTTCGAACGTGGGCCGTCGTCAAGCTCGAGTACCTCTACCAGCCGGGGATGGAGCTGATGGCCGGCGTCGCGTTCGCCGTCACGTTCGTGGTCGGCGGGCTCTGGCTGGTCACCGGACCGCCCGGTCCGTTCACGGGCACGCTCCTCGTCGGCGAGTTCGTCACGTTCCTCTTCATGACCCAGCGGTTCGTCGACCCGCTCGCCGGAGCGGGCCGAATCGTCAACTCGTACGAGAACGCCCGCGCCTCCGCCGAGCGAATCTTCGACCTCTCGGACCGGCCGGTGCTCGTTGGGGAGTCCGACTCGCCGGTCGCGCTCCCCCGGGACGAGGTGGCGGGTCGCATCGAGTACGACGACGTCGCCTTCGGCTACCGCACCGAGAGCCCGGTCCTGACGGGCGTCTCGTTCACCGTCGAGCCCGGCGAGACAGTGGCGTTCGTCGGTCCGACCGGCGCGGGCAAGTCGACGCTGGCGAAGCTCCTGCTCCGGCTGTACGACGTCGACGCCGGCTCGATACGCGTGGACGGAATCGACGTCCGCGACCTCTCGCTCGTCGACCTCCGCCGTGCCGTCGGCTACGTCGGCCAGGACGTCTACCTCTTCGACGGGACCGTGAGAGAGAACCTCCAGTACGGCGCGTTCGACGCGTCCCACGAGGAGATGGTCGCCGCCGCCCGGGCCGCCGAGGCCCACGAGTTCGTCTCCCGCCTCCCGGACGGTTACGACACCCGTATCGGCGAGCGCGGCGTGAAGCTCTCGGGCGGCCAGCGCCAGCGGCTCTCCATCGCTCGCGCGATGCTACAGGACCCTGCCATCCTCGTCCTCGACGAGGCCACGTCGAGCGTCGATACCGAGACGGAACTGTACATCCAGCGGGCGCTCGACGCGCTGACCGAGGGACGGACGACTGTCGTCATCGCCCACCGCCTCTCGACTGTCAGGGGTGCCGACCTCGTCCTCGTCCTCGACGAGGGTGGCGTCGCCGAGCACGGCACCCACGACGAACTGCTCGCGAGACCGGGACTGTACGCGACACTCTGGGGCATCCAGGCGGGCGACACCGACGGACTCCCGGGAGCACTGCTCGAACGGCTCGCCAGGAGGTCGGAGTCGTCGGCGGACGGCTGAGCCGACCCGGTCGGTCACGAGCGGCCGGACGCGGATCGCGTGGACGGGGCCGAGCGCGAGCGCGGACCGCAGGCTACAGCGGATCGGAACCGTGCGGGTGTGACCCGTTCGCGTCGGTCGACGGCCGCGTGGCCGAGGCGTCCCAGTCAGACGCGCGGGTCTCGGCCGACCCGGTCGACCCGTACTGCTCGCCGTCCGGCGTGTCGAGCCGGACGGTGACGACGTTCCCGCGCGGGTCGTTCGGTTCGTACGTGACCTCCCCGCCGGAGTCGGTGACGATCCAGTTCACCAGCCACAGGCCGAGGCCGCTCGCGTCGTCGAGACTCGGGTCCCGTCCGACCAGCACCTCCCGGTCGGCTTCGGGTATCGGCGGCCCGTCGTCCGCCACCGTGAGATCGACGTACCGCTCGCCGTCGACGGCAGTCCGCTCGACCGAGACGCACACCCACGGCGCGTCGGTGTCGTTGTGTTCGACCGCGTTCTCGACGAG
>NZ_JBEPXO010000091.1:0-14351 GCF_041641895.1 Salinigranum sp.
GAGTACCACATACTTCGTCAAGAGATTTCTCAAACGTGGAAATATCTCGGTTGTCGAACGAAAAAACGACGTAAGAAACGGTTCTCAGTTCGAACAGAATAGAATCGAGACACGAGACTACGTATTCATCGAGTGGACGTTGAATATACATGCTGAGTGATAAATGTCCGGGAGTTCGTCCGAGACGGAGTACTTGCTGGCAGAGAATGTCGATACTAAACGAACAACGTGTTTGTAAACGTGTGTAATAATTCCGTCCGCGCGGTCATACCCGGGACGCCGAGCGGTCGACTAGTCGCCGGGGAGATTCTCCTGTGTCCCCTTCGGGACGACCGACCTGAGTTCCCCGTAGAGGTACAGTCCCACGCCGAGGGGGGCGCGTTCGCCGGCGACGTCCCGGGTGGCGACGAGGTAGCCCCAGTCGCCGTCCCAGTCGAGTTCCTGGTCCTCGCCGGCCGCGAACCGTTTCGCCTCCGCGTCCGAGAGGTGGACGACGTTCTTCGACGCGCGGTGGCCGAACCGCTGGACGGCGACGGTCGTCGGTTTCCAGTGCTCCTGCCGCGTCCGCAGGAACGTCATGCCGAGGCCCTCCACCGTCGTCGGCGACAGCGACTCGCCCGCGAACGCCCAGACCTTCCCGGCCCCCTTCTCCCAGAACGAGACGTCCTCGAACGTCTCCGGGGGGACGCCGAACCGGTCGTCCCACCAGTCGAGCACCTCCTCGCGGGAGGCCCGCCCGGGGACGACCCGGTCGGCGGCCGTCTCGGGGAGGCGGTCGAACTGCTGGCCGTCGTTCCCCTCGCTCTCGTTCTCGCTCATCCGGTCACCTCCAGTTTCGCACAGAAGAAGCCGCCCGTGTCGTTCTGGTGGGGGTAGACGCGGTGGGCCCTCTCGACCGACGGGTGGAACGTCTCACCCTCCCACTCGGTGACGCCCGGCGACGTCTCCAGGTCGACGTCGAACGAGACGAGTCGGCACGCCTCCTCGCCGAGGACGTGGTCGAGGACGGCCTCGTTCTCCTCCGGCGCGAACGTACAGGTAGAGTAGACGACGGTGCCGCCCTCGCGGGTGGCCTGCACCGCACGCTTGAGGATGCCCTTCTGGATGCCGGCGACCTGTCGGACGTGCTCCAGCGTCCAGTCCTCGAGAGCGGTCGGGTTCTTGCGACACGTCCCCTCGCAGGAGCAGGGCGCGTCGACGATGGCTCGGTCGAACTCGTCGAACGCCAGCGGCTTCGTCGAGAAGTTCCGCGCGTCCTGGTTCGTGACGACGAGGTTCGTCACGCCCAGTCGCTCGGCGTTGTGCCGGAGCGCCGAGAGGCGACCGAGGTTGTTGTCGTTGCCGACGAGTGTCCCCCGGTCCTCCATGAGCGCGGCGAGTTGCGTCGTCTTCGATCCCGGGGCGGCACAGGCGTCCCACACCCGCTCGCCGGGGCCGGGGTCGAGCACCGTCGCCGGTAACGCGGAGACGACCTCCTGCCCGTGGATCCAGCCGAGGAAGTACGGCCAGGTTCGCCCGGCCTTCCCCTCGAGGACGAGGAGGTCGGCGTTCCAGTCGGTCGGTTCGTAGGCGACACCCGCCTCCTCGAACGCGGCACGGACCCGCTCGCGGTCGGCCTTGATCGTGTTGACCCGGACCGCGTAGGGGAGCGGCCGCTCGCAGGCGGCGCGGAACGCCTCGGGGTCGTCGACGAGCGGTTCGTATCGGTCGAGCGGGTTCACGTCGGACACCTCCCTCGCGGCGTCGCGACGTCCCGCCGAGCACCCGTTGTCATACGCCGGCTTCGACGGGTGCGCGTTTGTGGGTTTCGGAGTGGTGAGGCGGTCGGACCGTCGTTCGCTTCGCGTGGCCGGGGTGGAGACGCGCGTTCGACGTCGCGGAGGTGGCTGGCGCGTGGTCACAGACGTGAACGACACGGCGACGGCACGACACACGGACGCGACGGGACCACAGTCCTCCCCAGCCGATTCGTTCGTTCGCTCCGCGCGCTCACTCGTCCCTCGCGCGTGAGATAAACGGCTCCGACAGCGACCGTCACGCGCCAACCGCAGCCGTCTCACTCGACGGCCGGTGTCGCGCATCCGGTGCGTGTTCGCGGGTGGGGGTCGCGGTATCTCACCGCCCCTCGTGCCGCACGGACGACCCGGCGACACTCCCTGTCGGTGGCTCACCCGTTACCCTGAGTCGCCGTCCGGAACCCGCGTTCGCCCGCCAGCGACGCTCCGTCTGACGCGCGTCGCACGAGAGTATATGTTGAGCGAGGTACCATGAACGTCTGTGCCCGTGTCACTCGGAACAGACCCGCTCGACGCCTTAGAGATTCCCGACGGGACCACCGTCGAGGAACACGACCTCGTCACCGACCGTGACGTGCTCGTCGGCGGGCAGAGTTCCGTGGAGTTCGGGGTCCGCGGTCGGAACGTGATGGCGGGCGAGCGCGTCCGCTTCGGCGGCGACATCGAGGCCGACGGCGACTGCCGACTCGACGTCTGGTGTCAGGTCGCCGGCAACGTCCTCGTCGGCGAGGACGCGTACCTCGGCGAGCGCGTCCATATCGAGGGCCGCCTGATGGTCTCGGGCGACCTGGACATCGGCGACGACGTCGACATCGACGAGGGGTTCGAGGCGAGCGGCTGGATCGTCATCCGGAACCCCATGCCGACGCTCGTCTTCTACTTCATCGTCCTCTCACAACTCCTCAGAATCGGCGAGAAGGACGCCGCCGACGAGATGGCGCAGGCGCTCTCCTCGGACGGGGGGCAGACGCCGCTCGTCATCCCCCGCGGGGCCGACGTCTCCGACGACGCCTGGCGCGTCTCGACGCCCGCTCACGTCGGGTCGGACTGCCGCCTCCACGGCAACATCCGCGCCGCGAGCATCGAGATGGGGTCGGGCAACAACGTGTTCGGCAGCCTCCGCGCGAAGGGCGACATCACCGTCGGCTCCGAGACGAGAATCCACGGCGACGTCACGACCCGCGGCGGTCACGTGACCATCGAGGAGGGCGCACGCGTCCTCGGCGACGTCTCGTGCGGTGACCTCGAGCTCCACGAACGAGCGACGGTGGACGGCACCGTCCGCGCCCGCGGCGAGATGCACATCCGCCGCGACGACACGTCCCGCGACGCGGAGTGACCCGTCCGTTGGTGTCCACTCGGTCGGTCCGACCGCACGAGCGGCCGTTCGGACCCTCGCGGAGCGGCCGCCGGGATAGAGAGCACGTGTCAGACAACATTTTTAATCTATCTGGTCTCTCTTGTGTGTATGAACGAACGGGGGGAGAGACGGGTCCGTGTTCTCTGCGTCGGGGTGGACACCGACGTCGGTGACGACTTCGACGTTCGACACGTCGAGACGGCCGCGGCGGCGCGCACGGCCGTCGAGCGCGACGCCTCCACCTCCTGGTTCCCGAACTGTGTCGTGAGCGGCACGCTGACGGGGGCGGGTGGTGGTGTAGAGAGCGACGTCGACGGACTCGGCCTGCTCCGGTGGGTCGACGAGTGCACCCACCGGGTCGCGACGGTGCTGGCACCCGGCGCGGCGGGGAGTGAGCGACTCGCGAGCCGAGCCGTCGCCGCCGGCGTCACCGGCTACTATCCGGCGGGCGACTCTCTCGCGGAGACCGTCCGGACGGCGCTCGAACGCGTCCGTCGGGACGGCGAGGGAGACCAGGGCGTGGACCGCCGGTACCGGACGCTCGCGGAGAACCTGCCGAACGGCGCCGTCGCGCTGTACGACCGTGACCTCCGGTATCTCGTCGTCGAGGGGACGGCGTTCGACGCCCTCCCGGTCGACCGGGTCCACCTCGAAGGTGAGCGGTTCGGAGACGCACACTCCCCGGCGTACGTCGAGCGGTACGGGTCGCTGTACCGGGCCGCACTCGACGGTGAGCGGTCGGAGTTCGAGTTCACGTACGCGGGCAGGACCTACCGGGGACACACGGTTCCCGTCCGCGACCGGACCGGTGCCGTCGTCGCCGGGATGGCGCTCACCCAGGACGTCACCGACGCGCGCGAGCAGCGAGCGCGCCTCGAACGACAGAACGAGCGACTCGACCGCTTCGCCAGCATCGTGAGTCACGACCTGCGGACGCCGCTCAACGTCGTCGACGGGTCGCTCGTGTTGCTCCGTGAGGCGGTGGCCGACGGCGATCAGACCGCCGTCGACGAGAACCTCGACCGCATTTCACGGGCGTGTCGGCGGATGAACCACATCGTCGAGAACGTTCTCACACTGGCCCGACAGCCGGACCGAATCGACGACACCGGCGACATCCCGCTCGCGGAGACGGTCAGGAGCGTGTGGAGCCATCTCGACACGGAGGGTACGGTCCTCGTCGTCGACGTCGACGGGCGGGAGACGACTACCGTCCGCGCGGACGGACACGCGCTCCGGCGACTGCTTGAGAACCTGTTCGCGAACGCCGTCACGCACGGGTCGGCGGACGGAGACACCGTGACCGTCCGCGTCGAGTGGATAGACGAGGACGACGCCTGCGGACCCGGGTTCGCCGTCTCCGACGACGGCCCGGGTCTCTCTCGCGAGGCGCGTGAGCACGCGTTCGACTGGGGGTACACGACCGAGGGCAGCGGGGTCGGGTTCGGCCTCGGCATCGTCCAGCGAATCGCGGAGGCACACGGGTGGACCGTCTCCGTCACGCAGAGCACGGCCGGGGGAGCCCGGTTCGAGGTACGCGGCGTCGACTGCGCCACCCGGCCCCCCGACGTCGCCGCCGAACCGGAGCGGTGTGAGTGAAACCCGTCTTTGTCTCTAGCCAAGGGTTTTTTGACTCCCTGTCGTGCTCACGGACATGAACCGACGCCGGACACACGCGGTCCTGACGGTCTTCGTGGCGCTCATGGCCGTTCTCGCCGGCTGTAACGGAGCGGCACAGAGCGGCGGGAGCGGCGGTGGCGGCGACAGCGCCGCCAGGAGTGACGCGGAGTACGACGCAGAAGCGACGGCGATGCCGGAGTCGACTCCGATGGCCGCGGAGTCGAGTGGGTCAGACGGCGCCTCGTCGATGCAGTCCATCGACTCGCGTGCCCTCATCAGAACCGGACACGTGACGCTCGAGGTCACCGACTTCGAGCGGACGGAGGAGAACCTCACCCGACTGGTCGAGTCGCGCGACGGCTTCGTCTCCGAGACCCGACAGCAGCAGCGCCGCGTCGGCGAACAGACCTACCTGATGGGAACCGTCGTCCTCCGGGTGCCGAACGAACACTTCGGTGAGACGTTCAGCGACGTCCAGGCGGAGGGAGAGGTCGTCGAGTCGTCGACGTCGACGGAGGACGTCACCGAACAGCTAGTCGACATCGAGGCGCGACTGAAGAACCTCCGCGCCCAGCGCGACCGACTGCGGACGCTGTACGAGCAGGCGAACGACACCGAGGCCATCCTCCAGGTGGAGCGACGGCTCTCGGAGGTCCAGACCGAAATCGAACGCCTGGAGGCGCGGAAGCAGGCGCTCGAACGGCGGGTGGCGTACTCGACCATCACCGTCGACATCCGAGAGGAGCGGCCGGACCGACTCGGAGTCGACGAGAAGTGGTACGACATCGGCTTCGTGGGTGCCTTCCTCGAATCGGTGAACGGCGTCGTCGTCGCCGTGCGCGCCGGCGTCGTCCTCGTCGGCTACGTCCTCCCGTACCTCATCGTCCTCGCGACGCCCGTCGGCCTCCTCGGCGGCGTCCTCGCGTGGCGGCGTGGCTGGTGGCCGTTCCGTCGGGAAGCGCAGGTGGTCGAGGACGCGCCGCAGGCGGTCGAACCGGCCGAGACGGCGGGGCCTGAGGAGGAACGCGAGACGGATACGGAGACCGATAGCGATTCCGAGACGGAGCCGTCGCCGACCGACGGCGACGACGAACAGGACCGGACGGACGAGTGATGGGAGCTTCGGTGGTGCAGACCGTCGGCCGGTGACGTGCTCCGGACGCACTGCCCGGGCGCGACGGTCAGACGGGTCGGTGTCGGTCCCGAGACGGGCCAATATCGGTCCCGGACCGACCTGGCGAGCGTCGCGCTACACGATGCTGAACGGCACGCCAAGGGCGTACTCCGTCTCGTAGTTCGTCTCTGCCTCCCGCTCCGACGTGACGCCCCAGTAGACGAAGCGGTAGTCGCCGGCCGCGAGCGGTTCGCAGACGTAGTACGTCGGCCCCGTGTCGACTGCGTCCGTCAGTCCGTCCTGGCTGAGCGGCAGTTCCCAGTGGAACCCGTCACCTGGGGGGTGGCTGACGGCTTCGTCGGTGTGGAACGCGTCCGGGTCCGTGGCGAGGACCGAGTACCACGCCCCGTCGCTGCGGTGCTGGACGTCGTACTTCTTCCGGGTCCCCGTCGTCTGTGACGCCGCTGTCACGTTCACCAACCGGACGGTGAGGGTCTCACCCCGCTCGAGCGTGTCCGCCGTGAGTCGCAGTTCGAAGCCGGCGAGCGGTCCCGGCCCTTCGACGACCCACGAGGGGCGAATCGGCTCGTACCCGTCCGGGCAGGCCGGTGCGGGTGAGGCGCGGGCGTCCTCGAACGGGGTCGAGGTGTGCGTCGCCCGCTCGGTGGCACTCGGGGACGGGGTCGATGTACCTGTCGAACCGCGGGACGCCGTGGACGTGGGTCCGTCGTCTCGGCCCGGGTCCGCGGTGGTACACCCGCCGAGCAGGAGACCCCCTCCGGTGCCGGCCGTCGCTAGCACCTCCCGACGGGTGACGCGGTGCTCGGATTCCTGGTGGGTTCGTCGTGGGGACACGGTCGACAGGTGTGAACAGTCCACTAAGTGTCTTCTCCCGCCCCGACTGGCCTCGTCGACCACGGTGACAGGTCCGGCGGCCGTCCCCGCTGGGGCATCCCGGGTGGCCGCCACCGTGGGCCCGCCGAGGGACTCGTCGCTCGGGGGGCCGGACGGGAACGGACCGGGTGGGCGTCGCCAGCGACCGAAAGGCACTCTTCCGGCACGCGCGAGGGAGAGGATATGCTCTCTCTCGCGCTCGCGGGCAAGCCCAACGCGGGCAAGTCCACGTTCTACACGGCGGCCACGATGGCCGACGTCGACGTCGCCAACTACCCCTTCACGACCATCGACGCGAACCGGGGCATCTCGTACGCCCGAGCGCGCTGCCCCTGCCTCGACCGCGAGGAGCGCTGTGGGAACTGCGAGAACGGGAAGCGCTACGTCGCGGTCGAACTGGTCGACGTCGCTGGACTCGTCCCCGGGGCACACGAGGGACGGGGGCTGGGCAACCAGTTCCTCGACGAACTCACGAACGCCGACGCCATCCTCAACGTCGTCGACGCCTCCGGCGGGACGAACGAGGAGGGCGAACCCGTCGAGGTAGGGACGTACGACCCGCTCGACGAGGTGGACTTCGTCAGAGAGGAGATGGACCAGTGGCTCGCCGGCATCATCGCCCGCAACTGGGAGTCCGTCGAACGCAAGTCCCGGTCGCCCGACTTCGACATCGACGAGGCGCTCGCGGACCTCCTGACGGGGTTCGGCGCCTCCGAGTACGACGTCGCCGCCGCACTCCGGACGCTCGACTACCCGGCCGACCCCATCCAGTGGACCGACCGGGAGCGGGAGGCGCTCGCGCGCGAGATACGAGTCCGGACCAAACCGCTCGTCCTCGTGGCGAACAAGGCCGACATCGCCCCGCCGGAGAACCTCCAGCGTATCGCCGAGACGGACGTCCTGTCGGTCCCGGCGACGGCGGACGGCGAACTCGCGCTCCGAAAGGGGGCCGAGGCGGGCGTCGTCGACTACGACCCCGGCGACGAGGAGTTCACCATCGTCGGCGACCTGACCGACGGCCAGCGGAAGGGGTTAGAGCAGATACGGGAGGTCATGGCCGAGTACGGCGGGACGGGCGTCCAGCAGGCCATCGACACCGCCGTCTACGACCTGCTCGACCACGTCACCGTCTACCCGGTACAGAACGAGTCGAAGTGGACGGACGGACAGGGGGAGGTGCTCCCGGACGCCTTCCTGGTCCCCCGGGGGTCGACGCCGAAGGACCTGGCGTACGCCGTCCACTCCGACATCGGCGACGGCTACCTCCACGCCGTCGACGCGCGCTCGAACCGCCGTATCAGCGAGTCGTACGAACTCGAAGAGGGCGACGTCGTCAAGATCGTCAGTACGGCGAAGTAGCGGGGGCACTCACCGACGGCGCCACCACGCCAGCGAGTGGTGAGCGACGATACCGCCGACGAACGCGACGCCGAGGTTCGTCAGGAGGCCACAGAGGCCGATGGCGACCACCAGCGGGGACGCGATCGTCTCGGTCAGACTCGTCCGTCCCAGCTGCAGCGCGACGAGGACGAGGATGGCACCCAGCACGGCGACCGGGTAGGCGGCGACGAGTTCGACCGCGAAGACGGCTACTACGAGGTAGCCGACCCCGAGGAAGAGGTTCGCCCCGGCCGTCCGGGCCCCGAACGCGTACTTGCCGGCGACGCCGCCGCTCCCGTGGCACATCGGCAGCGCGCCGAACGGGATGGCGACGAGGTTCATCACCCCCATGCTCGTCGTGAGTTCGTCGGGCGAGACCTCTCGGTCGAAGTAGTCCCCGATGAGCACGGCCGTCGCCAGGGCGGCGTTGCCGAGCGTCATCGCGAGCTGGGCGACTGTCGCCTCGAGCGCCGGGACGGTGAGGTCGTCCGCGCCGAACAGGAGTGGACCGTCCGTCCGCGGCAGCGTCGGCGTCGGAAGCCCGACCGACGCCGCCGCGACCACGCCCCCGACGAGGAGGACGGCGAACGCGCTCAGTCGCCAGTGCCCGCGGGCGACCAGCACCGCAGCGACGACGCCAGCGACCCCCGCCAGCGCGGGACTCGTCAGGCCCAGGTCGACCCCCGTCCGTAACAGGACGAGCGCGACGCCGAACTGGACGCCGCGGACGACGGGCGCGCCGACGTACCGTTCGAAGCGGGTGAGCGACCCCGTCGTCCCGATGACGAGGAGCGCCACGCCGAGCAACAGGCCGGCGACGAGGAGTTCACCGGCCGTGAGCGCCCCGGCGATGACCAGTGCGGCGACAGCCTTCATCGGTTCGACGGAGACCGGCACGCCGTAGTAGAGCCCCCAGAGGATCTGGAAGACGCCGAACCACACCAGCATCACCGACAGCGAGAGGTCGGTGAGGACGGTGACCGCCACCACGACCGGCAGGACCGTAACCGAATCTCCTATCGCGCCCGTGGCCTCGTTCCAGGAGATGTCGACGTCAGTCGAATTCCGAAACGAGACGTTGAGACCCATTTGGAGGGGTATTCGTCCCGAAGAACAAAACTCTCACGAGGAACTGTCCACGCTTTCCCCGGTCGACGAGAGAAATCGGTTACAGTTACTCGGCGCGTGACTGGCTGACGACTGTCCGGGTCGGGCGGGCGCCCTCGTCGACTACTGCACGGCGTCGTACGCCGCCGCCATCCGGTCGAGCGCCTCCTCCAGTTCTTCGACGTTCGTGGCGTACGAGATACGGGTGTAGCCCGTCCCGTGTGAACCGAACGCCTCCCCCGGGACGACGATGACGCCACGCTCGATGCAGGCGTCGACGAAGCCCTCGGGCACCTTCGGCATCGCGTAGAACGCGCCCGTCGGGGTGGGACACTCGATGCCGATGTCGTCCAGTCCGTCGAGGAGGAGGTCACGCCGTTCGCGGAAGGAGTCGGTCATCTCGTCGACGAGTTCCTGCGGGCCGGTGAGTGCGGCCTCTGCGGCGTACTGCGCTGGCGCCGACGCGCAGGCCTGGACGTACTGGTGCACGCGGACCATCCGCTCGACGCGCTCGCTCGAGGCGTGGACCCAGCCGACGCGCCACCCGGTCATCGAGAACAGCTTCGAGGCGGAGTTGACGACGACGACGTTGTCCGACTCGGCGAACTCGACGGGCGAGTAGTGCTCGCCGTCGAAGACGGTGTACTCGTACACCTCGTCCGAGATGCAGAGGACGTCGTGTTCGTCGGCGATGCGGGCGAACTCGCGGATGTCCGCCTCGCTCGACACCGCCCCCGTCGGATTGCCCGGCGAGTTGACGACGAACGCGGCGGTGTCGTCGGTGATTGCCGCTTCGACGCGGGCCGGGTCGATGGTCAAGTCCTCCCGGAGCGGGACCGGGACGGGTTCGCCGTCGGCGAGTTTCGTCAGCGCGTCGTACGAGACGAAGCCGGGGTCGGGGATGACCACCTCCTCGCCGCTGTCGACGTGGGCTTCGAGGGCGATGTGGAGCGCCTCCGACCCGCCGGCCGTGACGACGATGTCGTCGGGCGAGCGCTCGATGCCCTGGTCGCGAGCGTGTTTCTCGGCGATGGCCTCGCGGAGCGACCGCATCCCCTTGTTCTCGGTGTACGCGTCCGCTTCACCGGCCATGATGGCGTCGGCGGCCGCCCGCCGTGCGTGTTCGGGTGCCGCGAAGTCCGGTTGCCCGAGGCCGAGGTTGATGGCGTCCTCGCTCGCGGCCTCGAACACTTCGCGGATGCCGCTGATAGAGATTCGTTCCACCCGGTCTGAGAAGTCTGCCATACTCCCACCGGTGCGGGAGAGCGGATAGTTCTTTGTGATGGCGGGTCGCGGCCGGTCGGCGGACGGGGAGTCGTGCACGTGCGGCGCCCCACTCCGGTAGTCGTCCCCGTCGGACCGCCGCGTCCGAGCTCGCGAACTGGGGTGGGTACGAGAACTTCTTGCCGAGACCTACGACACCTGTCCACAGCGCGATTCTCCGGCAAAGACGGCTGGCATCGCCGCCGAGAGGCGATGCGGCCGAGCGACGTATGTATCCCTTCGAAACGGCTGCACACGACTCTTACCGCCTGCGAGCGGGGCATAAAGGACGCTCCCGTACGACGTTCCATGCCAGAACACACGCGCAGTGACGGACTCGCGGTCTCGAGACGACGGTTCCTCGGCGCGGCCGGTGCGACGGGCACGGCCGCGCTCGCTGGCTGTGCCGGGGCCGTCACTGGGGGTGGAGGCGGTGGCCTCTCCGACATCAGAGTCGCGTACATGCCCATCTACCCCGACATGCAGTACTTCGTCATGCGGGAGGAGGGGTACTTCGACGAACTCCCCGTCTCTGTCTCGGGCAAACTGTTCTCGGACGGCCCCTCTATCGTCCAGGCCTCGGCGAAGGGCGACTTCGACGTGATGATGTTCGGCATCGTCCCGGCGATGATTGTCATGGACAAGGGCATCCCCTCGAAGATTACGGCCGCGAACATCCGGGACGCGATGCAGATACTCGCGACCGACGAGTTTGCCGGGCTGTGGGAGGAACACGGGACGGACGCCTTCTCGGTGTTCGAAGCGGAGAAGGGCCGGAAGTTCACGTTCGGCACCTTCCCGCCCGGGTCGGTCCCGGACATCCTCCTGCGATACTGGATCGAGGAGGAACTCGGTCTGGATTCCGACGAGGACGTCGAGATTACCGCCCTCGGTGGGGCCGGGCCAGTCCGCCAGGCGCTCCTCTCGGAGAAGGTCGACGGCACGTCGATCATGGAGCCAGTCCCCACGGTCGTCGAGGCGAACGACGCCCCGTTCCAGTCCATCGCGTGGGCCGGTGACTTCATGCCCGGCCAGCCCGCGGCCGTGACGCTGATGCACGACCGCCTCCGCGAGGAGAACCCCGAGGTCGCCACGGAATTCGTCCGGCAACACCAGCGCGCGACCGAGTTCGCGCGCTCGAACCCCGACCGGGCCGCACAGCACGCCTCGAGCGTCATCGGCGAGGAGGCCCTGCCCGTCGAGACGGCACGGAAGGCCATGGACTCGCGGGCGTCGGCGTTCATCACGAACCCCCACGAGATCGAGTCGGGCGCCGAGATATTCTCGCGCTACGCCGCCCGTCTCGGCAAGACGGAGTCGGCGCTGAGCATCGACCGGATGTTCGACTACGGCGTCTACGACGGGCTCTGAGATGGCAGTCGAAACCGCGAGCGAGACGGACACGACGCCCCTCGGAGACAGCGTCGACGCCCGACGGTTCGTCCTCGGTACGGTCGGGACCGTCGGCTTCCTCCTCGCCTGGCAGGCCGCGGCGCTCGCAATCGGCCGGGCGTACCTCCTGCCGACCCCGCTCGCGGTGACCGGGGCGTTCCTGACGGAACTGACGGCCGCCGAGACGCTCGCCGTCGGGTTCGGCGTCGAGATACCCGCGACGCGGATGGTCGCGAAACTCGTCCAGAGCCTCTTCCACTACCTGCCGGGGCTCGTCGTGGGGTCGACGCTGGGTATCTCGCTCGGCATCGCGATGGGGTGGAACGAGACGCTCGACGACGCGCTGACGCCCGTCACCCGCGTCCTCAGACCCATCCCGCCGCTGGCGTGGATCGCCTTCGCCATCGTCTGGATCGGCATCAACCACAGTGGCGCGGCGTTCATCGTCGGCATCGGGGCGTTCTGGATCAACTTCTACAACGCCTACTCGGGCGTCGAGGGCGTCCCACAGCACCTGAAGGAGGTGGCCGGTTCGCTCGGTGTCGACTCTGACCTGGGGATGATTCGAAAGGTCGTCGTCCCGGCGGCATCCCCCTCCATCATGACCGGCATCCGGACGAGCATCGGCCAGTGCTGGATGATCGTCGTCGCCGCCGAACTGTTCGGGGCCCCCGGCGTGGGCTTCCAGATAATCAACGCGGCGCAGAACCTCCAGATGGACGTCTCCGTCGCGTACATGCTCGTCATCAGCGTCGTCTTCCTGGCGAGCGACGGGTTGTTCAGGACGGTCGAACGGAGGGTTCTCGAGTGGCGGGCCTGAACGGGCAGCCGACGACCGACACGGGCGCCGACAGTGAGGCGACGTCGACCGACGAACGGGCGCGCGAGAAAGTGGTCGTCGACGGCCTGGGGAAGCGGTACGACTCCGACCGCCAGACCGTCCAGGCGCTCGCGGACGTGAACTTCTCGGTCGGCACCGGCGAGTTCGTCTGCATCGTCGGTCCCTCCGGGTGTGGGAAGACGACCCTGTTCCGACTCATCGCGGGACTGGAGACGCCGACGGCGGGTGAGGTCCGTCTCGACGGCGACCCGGTCACCGGCCCCGGCACGGACAGGGGGATGGTGTTCCAGGAGTACGGCCTGTTCCCGTGGCGGACGGTGCGAGGGAACGTCGCCTTCGGCCTCGAAGAACAGGGGGTCGACGGCGACGAACGGGAGCGACGCGTCGCGGAGATGGTCGACCTCGTCGGTCTCTCGGGCTTCGCCGACGCCTACCCGAAGGAGCTCTCGGGCGGCATGAAACAGCGCGTCGGCATCGCCCGTGCCCTGGCGGTGGACCCCGAACTCCTCCTGATGGACGAGCCGTTCGGGAGCGTCGACGCCCAGACGCGCGACATGCTCCACGCGGAACTGCTCGACGTGTGGGCCGAGACGGAGAAGACGGTGCTGTTCGTCACCCACGACGTCGAGGAGGCGGTGACTCTCGCGGACCGCGTCGTCGTGATGGCGGCGGACCCGGGTCGAGTCCGCGACGTCGTCCCCGTCGGCCTCTCCCGCCCCCGGAGCCGAACGGACGCCGCGTTCGCCGACCACGTCGAACACATCCGCGGCCTCATCGGGGACTGACTTCGTCCCGTCCTGCCCAGTCTCGTTTCGTCCCGTCCCGTCCCGTCCCGCCTCAGAATCTCCCGTCACCGCTCAGCCGCCGTGAGTCGGTCGCTCGGTTCCGGCATCGCTCCCAGCAGCTGATAATGACAGGTGTGGTACAAGAGGGGTGGCGGTGTATCGGGGGTACATGAGCGCCAGTGCCACCAGCATGGACGCGGACGAGATCGCCGAGTTCCTCGACACGCAGGAGACGGGCGTGCTCTCGCTGGCGAAGGCGGACGACGGTTACGGCGTCCCCGTCTGCTTCGCCTTCGACGACGGGGCCGAGACGGGTCCGGAGTTCTACTTCCGACTCGGCTTCGCGCCGGGCAGTACGAAACGCCAGTACGTCGACGCCAGCGAGGACGTCTCCTTCGTCGTCCACGACGACACCGCCGAGGGCTGGAAGAGCGTCGTCGCCCGGGGACGCCTCGAGAACGTCTCCTCGCGTACCCTCGACGCCATCGTCGCCGAGGCGGTCCAGGGCCTCGACATCCCGTACTTCGCGGTTCACGACAGCCCCGTCGAGAACCTCCACTTCACGCTGGTCCGCCTCGACGCCACGGACCTGACGGGGGTGGTCGAGGGACGCTGATCCGTGCGAGCGTCCGGCGCGTCTCGCGACGGTAACGTCCCGGGCCACGGTTCGTCTGCCACGCAGGAGGTGACGAGAACGTCCCGTGGGACGGTACGCCGCGACGGGAGCGGGCTAGTCCTCGTAGGTGTCTCGGAGTTCGGCGACGTGGTCGCCGAGGCGCGAGAGCGCGGCGTCGGGGTC
>NZ_JBEPXO010000092.1:0-14098 GCF_041641895.1 Salinigranum sp.
TTCGTCCCCGTCGACGACGACCACGTCGTCGTACTCGGCGTCCTCGTCCGAGCTGACCGACTCCCAGTAGGGCTTCAGCCGCTCGAACTTCTCGGGGTCGTCCTCGAACTCGTCCGTCTCGGCGAGCCACTCGTAGGTCGTCTCGTCGGGGTTGACGTACCCCGCGCGGGCACCGCCCTCGATGGACATGTTGCAGATACTCATCCGTCCCTCCATGTCCAGCGACTCGATTGCCTCGCCGGCGTACTCGTAGACGTAGCCGACGCCGCCCTCGGTGCCGAGCCGGCGGATGATTTCGAGGATGACGTCCTTCGCCTCGACGCCGTCGCCGAGTTCGCCGGTGACCTCGATCTTCCGCACCTTCTGTTTCTCCATGGCGATACAGCCCGTCGCCAGCACGTCGCGAATCTGCGACGTGCCGATGCCGAACGCGAGCGCGCCGAACGCGCCGTGGGTCGAGGTGTGGCTGTCGCCGCAGACGATGGTCTTGCCCGGCTGGGTGATGCCCTGCTCCGGCCCGATGACGTGGACGATGCCCTGGTCGCCCGTCGTGGGGTCGTCGAACTCGATGCCCGCGTCGCGGACGTTCTGTTCGAGTTCGGACATCATCTCCTCGGCGGCGCTGTCGCCGTAGGGGCGAGACTGGTCCGCCGTCGGGACGATGTGGTCGACCGTCGCGTGCGTCAGTTCGGGGTAGGCCACCTCGAGTCCGCGCTCGCGGAGCATCCCGAACGCCTGGGGGCTCGTCACCTCGTGGATGAGGTGCAGCCCGACGAACAGCTGCGTCTGTCCCGTCGGGAGCGTCGTGACGGCGTGTCGGTCCCAGACCTTGTCGTACAGCGTTCTCTCACTCATCTGCGGGTACGTCCTTCGCTCCGCCTACGTCGTCGGGCGCGTTGGCTTCGTCGGTCTCGGCGTCGGCCGCCGTCGCCTCCGCGTCGTCGGTCTCGGGGCCGCGCTCCCAGACCTCGTTCGCCCCGTCGCCGTCGGGCGCTTCGTGTTCGACGTCCTTCATCTCCTCTCCCTCGGTGCCGCCGTCGGCCGCCGCGGGACCCCGCGTGAAGACGCCTCCGTTCGCGCCGAAGGCCTCCCCGGTGTGGGGGTTCGTGTGTTCGATGTCTCCCATTCTGTCTGTCATTGTTTCTCTCGGTTACTCGCTCAGTGTGATCTTCTCGTCCTCGTCGTCAGTCTCTGCGTCCTCGCCCTCTTCGGCCCACGCGAACAGGCTCCGGAGGCGCGCGCCGACCTCCTCGATTTCGTGGTTCTCCTCGCGGGCGCGGAGCTGCCAGTACTTCGGCCGGTTGGCCTGGTTCTCGGTGATCCACTCCTGGGCGAACTCCCCGTTCTGGACCTCCTCGAGGATCTCCTCCATGTTCTGGCGGGCGTGGTCGTCGATGACCCGGTCGCCACGGGTGAGACCGCCGAACTCGGCGGTGTCGGAGACCGACCCCCACATCGCGCCGAGCCCCCCCTCGTACATCAGGTCGACGATGAGCTTCATCTCGTTGAGACACTCGAAGTACGCCATCTCCTTCGAGTAGCCCGCGTCGACGAGGGTCTCGTAGCCCTGCTTGATGAGCGAGGCGATGCCGCCACAGAGGACGGCCTGTTCGCCGAAGAGGTCCGTCTCGGTCTCTTCTCTGAAGGTTGTCTCGACGACGCCCGCGCGGGTGCAGCCGATGGCGTGGGCGTACGCCAGCGCCTCCTGCTTGGCCTCGCCGGTGGCGTCCTGGTACACCGCCAGCAGGCCGGGAGTGCCCTCGCCGCTCTCGTACGTCCGGCGGACGATGTGGCCCGGCGACTTCGGTGCGATCATCGTCACGTCGACGTCTTCTGGAGGTCGGATCTGGTTGTAGTGGATGTTGAACCCGTGGGCGAACTGGAGCGTGTCGCCCGGTTCGAGTTCGTCGCGGATGGCCTCGAACACGTCCGGCTGGACGGTGTCGGGCACCAGTACCGAGACGATGTCCGCCTGTGCGGCGGCCTCGACCGGCGTCGCTACCTGAAGGCCGTCGTCCTCCGCCGCCGCGCGGGACGAGGAGTCCTCGCGGAGGCCCACGACCACGTCGACACCGGAGTCGGCGAGGTTCTGTGCGTGCGCGTGGCCCTGGCTGCCGTAGCCGAGGACGGCGACCGTCTTGTCGTCGATGTGCGAGCGGTCCGCGTCGTCGTCGTAGTAAACGTCGATGGTGAAGTCTGAGTCTGACATGGATGGATAGGTGGTGAACTGCGGTTTTTACGTTTCGGTACGTCCGTGTCTCAGTCGTCCGGCCAGTGTTTCGCCGTCGCGTTCGCACCCGCCTCGAGCGCAGCCGTCCCTGTGCGGACGATTTCGCGGACGCCGAAGCGGTCGAACGTGTCCAGCGCGTTCTCGACGGTCGTGTTGGTGCCCGTCACCTCGACGGTGATGGCCTCGGCGCTCGCGTCGACCACCGTGGCGTCGTACATGTCGGCGACGGCGGCAATCTGGTCGGGGTGGTCGCCGTCGACCTTGATGAGCGCCAGTTCCCGCCGGACGGCGTCGTCGGTGAGTTCGGTCACCGAGATGACCGGGACGAGCTTCTCGAGCTGTTTCTTCGCCTGTTCGATGCCCGGTTCGGGCTCCCGGACGACGAGCGTGATGCGCGAGTACTCCTCGTTCTGAGTGGTCCCGACGGTGAGCGACTCGATGTTGAACTGCCGGCGAGCGAACAGGCCGGAGGCGCGCGCGAGGACGCCCGGTTCGTTCACGACGAGCGCCGACAGCACCGCCTCGCGCACCTCGGGTTCGGCCTCGACTTCGGGGTCGATGCGGATGCCCTGGGAGTTGCGCCGCCCCTCGGGGTGGGGGCGTTCCTCCGGCGACGGACCCTTCAGCCCGGTCCGGTGAGTGTCCTCCGCCCTCGACGTCTCGCTCTCGGGTGTGCGTTCCGAACTCATGGTTACAGCTGGTCCTCCGAGAGGGCGAAACGGCCGTTCGCCGCGCCGGACGCGACCATCGGGTAGACGTTCTCCGCCGGGTCGACGTGGAAGTCGATGACCGATGGACCGTCGTACGCCAGCGCCTCCTCGACGGCGTCGGCGACCTGGTCGTAGTCGTCGACGCGCCAGCCGCGCGCGCCGAACGCCTCGGCGAGGCGGTCGAACTCGGGACACCAGTTGTACTCGGCGGCCATCCGCCGGCCCTCGTAGAAGGCGTCCTGCCACTGCCGGACCATCCCGATGTACTCGTTGTTGAGGACGGCCACGGTGATGTCCATGTTCTCGCGGACGGCCACCGAGAGCTCCTGCATCGTCATCAGGAACGAGCCGTCACCGTCGAAACAGACCACGGTGCGGTCCTCCTGCCCCATCTGGTCCGCCGCGAGGCGGGCGCCGATGGCGGCGGGGAGTCCGTAGCCCATCGTCCCCAGCCCGTGCGAGGAGACCCACGTTCGGGGTTCGCGGTAGGTCCAGTACTGAGAGGCCCACATCTGGTGTTGGCCGACCCCGGTCGTGACGATGGTGTCGTCGTCGGTGGCCTCGTCGAACGCCTCGACGACGAGCTGCGGCTTGATGGGTTCGTCCGACGGCGCCGCGTAGTCCATCGGGTACTCGTCCTTCCACGTCTGGCACTGCTCGCGCCACTCGCGGGCGTCGGGCGAGTGCTCCATGCGCCCGTCGACCTGGTCGAGGACGCGACCCGCGTCGCCGACGAGGGGGTAGTCCGCGTGGACGTTTTTCGATATCTCGGCGGGGTCGATGTCGATGTGGACGACCTCCGCCTCGGGTGCGAACGTGTCGATGCCACCCGTGAGGCGGTCGTCGAACCGCGTCCCGACCGCGATGAGCAGGTCGGTGTGGGTGATGGCCATGTTCGCGTAGCCCGTGCCGTGCATCCCGGCCCACGACAGACAGAGGTCGTGGTCCTCGGGGAAGCTCCCGATGCCGGGCATCGTCGTCACGACGGGGATGCCGTGGTCGATGGCGAACCGGCGGGCCGTCTCGGTGGCGTTCCCCTTGATGACGCCGCCGCCGAACAGCAGCAGGGGTTTCTCGGCGTTCTCGACTGCGCGAGCGGCGACCTTCACGTCCTGCTCGTCCGCCTCCATCTGCGGGTTGTACGTCTTCGGGGGCCGTGCCGGACCGGGTTCGCGACCCGTCTCGGCCTGCGTGATGTCCTTCGGGAGGTCGACCAGCGTCGGCCCCGGCCGACCCATTCCGGCGAGAGCGAACGCCTCGCCGACGGTGTCGCCGACGGTGTCCGCGTCGCCCGCGAAGTAGTTGTGCTTCGTGATGGGCGAGGTGACGCCGATGGTGTCGGTCTCCTGGAACGCGTCGGAGCCGACCATGTCGCTCGGCACCTGCCCGGTGAGCGCGAGGACGGCGTCGGAGTCCATGTTCGCGTCCGCGAGGCCGGTGACGAGGTTGGTCGCACCCGGTCCCGACGTGGCGAGGCAGACGCCCGGTTCGCCCTTGACGACGCCGTACGCGTCCGCCGCGTGCGACGCGCCCTGTTCGTGGGCCATCATCACGTGCCGGATCGACGAGTCGTACAGCGCGTCGTAGACGGGCATGATGGCACCGCCCTGGACGCCGAAAGCCGCCTCGACGCCCGCGTTCTCGAGGGCGCGGACGACCGACGACGCGCCGGTCGTGACCGACGCGTCGTCCTGCTGTGTCTCGGGTCGCTGTTCGTCCGTTCGCTGCTGTCCTCCCGTCTCGGCGGACTCCGGCGTGGAGTCGTCCGATTCGGGTTTCGGTGTCGCACGTTCGCTCATGTGTGTGTCTCGGCTTGGTGTGGTCGCGGCACTCGGTGGTCGGTTCGAAACTGGACGGTCGGCGCGGAGAAGAGGGTGTGAGGGGCTAGACAGCCCCTACAATCGACCGGATGGCGGCGACACTGTCCGTACTCGGCCGGCGAGCGTCGCCGCGAGTGGGACAGTATCTCATCGTATCGGGTGAGATACGCTCGTCTCATAAAACCCTTTCGTGAGCGTCTCGACGTCCCGCGGGCCGTCGAGCGCGCACGTCCCCGCGTCGGCTCGTCGGGGCGGACCCGCCGCTCGCGACGATGCGCGAACGGGAGGGCGGTCATCCTACGCTCTGACCTCCTCTTCGGCTTCGTCGACGTGGTCGACGCCGACCTCGTCGGCGAACCGCTCCAGCTCGGTCATCGTGACCCGCTGTTTCTCGGCGCCGTAATCCTTGACGCGGCGGGTGATCTCTCGCACCTGCGCGTCGGTCGGCTCGTAGCCCGCGTCGGTCAGCCGCTTGCGGACCGAGTGCGTCCCCGTGTGCTTGCCGAGGACGAACTCCCGGGAGGCACCGACCATCTCGGGGGTCATCACGCCCGGCTCGAACGTACTCGCGTTCTCCAGCACGCCCGCAGCGTGGATGCCGCTCTCGTGCGAGAAGGCGTTGCGTCCGACGACGGGCTTGTTCTGCGGCACCGGGATGTCGCTGGCCGCCTCGACGACTCTCGAGAGCTCCGTGATGCGCTGGGTCTCGATGCCGGTATCCACGCCGTAGAGGGACTCGGCGGACATGACGACCTCTTCGTACGCGGCGTTGCCCGCGCGCTCGCCGATGCCGTTCACCGACACCTGCGCCTGCATCGCGCCGGCCTCGAACCCGGCCATCGCGTTCGCGGTGGCGAGGCCGAAGTCGTCGTGCGCGTGCACGTCGATGCTCGCGTCGGTGACTTCGACGATTTCGCCGATGAGGTTCGCCATCCGGGTCGGGGTGCAGACCCCACAGGTGTCGGGGATGTTGATCCAGTCGACGTCCTCCTCGGAGACGGCCTCGATGATGTCGAAGAGGAACGCCTTCTCCGTCCGGGTGGCGTCCATCGGCGAGAACATGCACTCCACGCCGGCGTCCTTGACGCGGCGGACGCTCTCGACGGCGCGCTCGACGGCCTCCTCGCGGGAGGCGTGCATCGAGTCCTGTAACTGGACGTCGCTTGTGGAGACGAACACGTGCACCATGTCCACGCCGGAGTCCAGCGCGGCCTCGACGTCCTTGTCGACGACGCGGGCGAGGCCACACGTCGTCGTCTGTGAGGCGTCCGCGATGTCTCTGACTGCCTCGAACTCGGCGTCCGAGTTCACGGGGAAGCCCGCCTCGATGACGTGCGTCCCCATCGCGTCGAGCAGCGTCGCTATCTCCCGTTTCTCGTCGTACGAGAAGGAAGTGCGTGGCGACTGCTCACCGTCGCGGAGCGTCGTGTCGAAAATCCGTACCGTCTCGATCTCAGATGTGGTTTCCAGTGTGCCCTGGAAGAACTCGACCCGCCGGGGAACCCGACGAAGTGTCCTCCACGTCCATGTTGTTGGACATTGTACCTGAGTTAATCTCATCGGGACATATAAAGGTGTCTGTCCGGTTCGGCGTCTCCCGCCCCGCTGGACGCCGCTGGACCCGTCGAATCGCGTGACGTAAACGGCCTAGTACGTGGTCGTATTCCTAATACAGGCCGGGCGGCAGGGAACGACGTCGACGGGAGGCACCGTGTCGGACCCCGTATTTTTCACGCTCGTTTGGTGAAATTTACTCCCAGCCGCTCACGCGCGCCGGCCGACTGGACGTTCGTCTACGGGCGTGGACCGACGGCGACCCTCGCGAGTGCGACTTGAGGCGGAGCGTCGGACGCCGACAGAACGTTTTTCTCGTGCGCCCGCAACCGACGGATATGGCCGACTTCGACCTCGACCTCCGCGGCGCCGAGGAGTACCTCGATACGGACGACATCGAGGGGAACGTCATCCTGGGGGTCCTCGACGGGTCGACACCGCCCGAGGAGTGGATCACCGCCGTCGAGAGCGGGAGCGTGCTCTTCCTCGCCATCGAAGGGGACCTCAACCGACTCGCCGCGGGGTTCGCTCGCGACATCCGGGATATGGGTGGCGAACTCATGCACTTCCGGCGGTTCCTGGTCGTCGCCCCGCCCGGTGTCCGCATCGACACCGACCGCCTCTCCTGACCCGGCGCAGTCCCCTCGCCACCCCCTCTCCCCGGACTTTTTATCCGATACCGCGGCCACCGTCCCCGTGCGCTGACCGCCGCCGACGGACGGGTCGCGACGCGACGACACGCCGTCCGTCGTCACCGTCGGGTGTCGTCCGTTCGCCCCTACGACTCGCGTCCGAACCGGTCCGTCTCGGCCCCGCACCCGGTGCAGAAGAGAACGACGGTGTCGCCCCCGTCGACCCGCTCGCCACGACGTTCGGTCACGGCTCCACAGTCCGGACACCGTTCCTCGATGACAGCCTCGTCCGTCTCCTTCGGCGCCCCCACGGCGACGAGACGGACCGTCTCCGCGCCCGCGTTGTGTGCGCGGGTCGGGTGGTCGGGCGGGACGGAGAGCACCTCACCCGCCTCGACGGTCAGTGACTCGTCCGTCGTGTCGACGGTCAGTACCCCTTCGAGTACGTAGAACGCCTCCTCGTGCCGGGGGTGACGGTGGAATCCCCAGGGAACGCGCTCGCCCGGTGCGACGGTGTAGACGTTGAGGCCGAACGCCTCGATGCCGAGTGCTTCGTCGAGTTCCTTCTTCTCGCGGGTGGGGCTCGGTGCGTTCTCCAGGTCGTCGACGCGAACAGTTCGGTACGACATGTCTGCACGTACTCGCGCGACCCGGTTACGTCTACCTCGTCGCCGGCGGTCCGTCGGCCTCCTCGACGAACGTGAGGACGTGTCCGTCGGCGTCGCGGACGCGCACGCCGCCGTCGACCGCTTCGACCGGCGCGCCGGGAGCGACTGCCTCGGCGGCGGCGGCGGGGTCCGCCGTGGCGAACCCGGCGTCGACGTGGACACCGCCGCGCGCGTCGGCGATACCGAGCTGTGGTTCCCAGAGTTCGAGGTCCATCGGGCCGCGGAGTCGGACCCGTCGACGGTCGTCGCCCCGGTCGACGACCTCGAACCCGAGCGCCTGGTACCGCTCGATGGCGTCGTCGAGCGACTCGACCTCGAGGACGAGTTCGAAGACGCCGACGAGGTCGTCCGTGTCCGTGTCCGCGACCGTCCCGACCTCCACGCAGTGGTCGTCGGGGTCGTCGACGTACAGCGACCGCGACGCGCCGAAGTCGAACGCGACGGTCGGGAGCGACGAGAGCCGTGCGTCCCACGTCTCGTAAGCGTCTGCACCGGTCGCGAAGGCGTAGTGGACGTGGAGGCCGCCGCGCGGGACACCGTCTGGCCGCCGAAGGACGAGTGCCGTCTCACCGACCTCGAAGACGACCTCACGCTCCCCTGCCTCGACCGGTTGCAGGCCGAGTTGCTCGGTGTAGAAGTCGCGTGCTCTGTCGAGATACTTCACTTCGAGCGCGAGATGAGTGAGCGCGGAGAGCATCAGGTGGTGTTCGTGACGCGACGGGTTATACTGTCGGTCGAGCGGGCCACAGTTCTCGACCCGTCCGTGCACTCCGACCGCCCCACGGCCCCGACCGCAGTCGGATTTTTTATGCGCGTCCGACTCCTGACGACGACCATGCCGATGAAGGGTAGCGGAACGCCGCGACTGCAGGAAATCGACCGGTGGGACGGCGGCGTCAGCTGGCTCGCTTACCCCGACGAAGGGATGCAACGGGCGAGCCACGTGCTGGCGGCCGACCCCGAAACGCGAGACTCCGCGGACAGCGAAGCGCAGTCTGGCGACGGGGAGGCGTGGGTCGTCGACCCGGTGGACGCGCCCGGCGTCGACGACCTCTTCGCCTCTGTCGGAGACGTCGCAGGCGTCGTCGTCTGTCTCGACCGGCACAAGCGCGACGCGGCGGCCGTCGCCCGTCGACACGACGTCCCGGTCTACCTCCCCACCTGGATGACCGGGGTGGCAGACGACATCGACGCCACGACCGAGCGGTTCGGCCGCGAACTGGCCGACACCGGCTATCGGTCGCTGAAAGTCGTCGACCGGTCGTTCCCGCCCTGGCAGGAGGCGGCACTCTACCACGACGAGTCCGGGACGCTCGTCGTTCCGGAGGCGGTCGGCACGGCCGAGTACTTCTGCGCCCCCGGCGAGCGACTCGGTGTCCACCCGATGCTCCGGCTCTCACCACCGAAACGGGCGTTCCGCAGCCTCGACCCGGAGCGGGTACTCGTCGGCCACGGCGCCGGCGTGTTCGAAGACGCCAGCACGGCCCTCCACGAGGCGCTGGACAACGCGCGAGCGCGCCTGCCGGCCGCCTACGCCAGAGCGTTCCGGAGCCTCATCTGAGGCCCTATGCCCTGGGCCTCCGACACACTTTTTCGCGTCTGAGCGCCTACAGAGGCTGTGAACGACGTGGGTCAGCACTCGACCGGAGCGACGAGTCGCGGCGACGACCGCCAGCCGCTGTACGTCACGAGTGCGCTCCTCGACGTCCTCCTCGACATGAGCGAGGACGCCGAACCCGACACGCTCAGCGTCGTCCTGGCGCCGACCCGTGCGGGCGCGTTCGACGCGGACCTCGGGCTCGACGGCGACACGCCCGTACTGACGCACTTCTACCTGCCCGACGCGGGGCGGTCCGTCACCGCCGTGTTCGGTCTCGACCTCTCGACGCCCGCGGGGCGGGGGCGCGCACGCTTCCACGCGCACCCACAGGGCCCGAAGGAGCCGACGAAGCGCGACGACTTCGCGGCGGCGGTCATCGTCGCCGTTCCACCGTGGGACCGCACCGAGGTCCGAGCGTACGACCGCTCGGGCACGCGGCTGTCGCTCGAGGAGGTGACGGCGGAACCGCCGGAGGAGTCGCTCGGGGACGCTGCGCTGTGAGCGAGTGCACAGCTTCGGGGTTACTCGAGATAGCCGAGGTCGACGAGCTGGTCCGTTATCTCCTCGAACTCCGCTTCGGTCAGCTCTCCAGTTCGCTGGTGCTGGATGACGATACTCCGGAGCAGGAACCGGACGAGGTCACTCGTCGACGAGAAACTCGTCCCCTCGATGGTGTCTTCGACGCGCTCGGCGAGGTCCTTCGGGATCGAAACGGTCGTGTAGTCCGTCACGACTGGACAGACGACGCGGTGCGAGTTACGCCTTGTGGACGCCGACGCCGCGCTCCGCGAGCGAACGGCGGCGCCGACGTACGGTGACGCGCCTCGACGCTTCAGAAGCGTCCAGAAGCGACCCCGGTCCCGTGACTGAATCGACCGAAATCACGGAGCGGTCCGAGCGTCTTCGGGAGTTTTTCAACCGATGACCACGTAGTCGTCGTCGATGGGAGTCAGGCCACCACAGCAGGACGGGTCCGACGCCGACCACATCGAGTTCGGCATCGCGGCACTCGAACCCCACCTCGACGAGCGAATCGACTACCCCGCTACCGGCGACGAAATCGTTCGGACGATCGGTGACGTACAGGTGCCGTACGACGCCTCGGGCGGCACCGTCGCGCTGTCCGAGATTCTCGAGCGCACCCCCACACGTCGGTTCGAGTCGAAGCGTGACCTGCTGGACACGCTCCACCCCGTGTTCGAGGAGTACCGTGCCGCCGCGTCGAACAGCCTCGTCGGTCGACTCCGCGGCCTCCTCCCCTTCTGAGTCCGACCCCGTCCCCGTCTCGGCGTCCCGGTCCGGTGTCGACACCCACGGGCTACCGCGCCGTGGCCACCGCCACCCCGCCGATACTCACTCCTTCGTCCGTTCCTCTTCGAGTCGGTCGAGTCGCTGCATCTGCTCTCTGTGGAGCGAGAAGATGAGATCCGAGAGCACGCCGAACATCAACAGCTGGACGCCGAAGAGGATGCCCGAGGCGGCGACGACTGCCATGACCTCGTGGGAGATGTTCCGGGTGACCCACTCGACGCCGACCCAGACGGCGATGCCGAGGCCGACGGCCGTCGAGACGAAGCCGACACTGCCGAAGTAGAAGAGTGGGTTGTTCGTCTTCGCCCGCCGGTACAGTTCGAGGAGGATGATGCTCCCGTCGCGGAACGGGCTGAGGTTCGTGTTCGACCCGGAGGGCCGTGGGAGGTACGTGATGGGCACCACCGTCGTGTCGATGCGGTGTTTCGCACACTCGACGGCCATCTCCGTTTCGATGCCGAACCCCTCCGCGGTGAGCGTCATCCGCTCGAACGACTCCCGGGAGAACGCCCGATAGCCGGAGAGGATGTCACCGAAGTCGGTCCCGTGGATGTACGCGAAGGCGCGGTTGAACAGCCGGTTCCCGGCGCGGTTGAGCCGCGTCATCGCGCCCTCGCGCATGTCGGCGAACCGGTCGCCGATGACGTGTTCGTACCCCTCGTCGAGCGGGCGGAGCATCGCCTCGGCGTCCGACGGTAGATAGGTACCGTCGCCGTCGACCATGAGGACGTACGGGACGTCGACGTGTTCGGAGACGGCCTCCCGGACGGCCTGTCCCTTGCCGGTCCCCGACTGGGTGACGACGCGCGCGCCAGCCTCGGTGGCCGCCTCCGTCGTCTCGTCGGCCGACCCACCGTCGACGACGAGGACGTTCTCGAACCCCTCTTCGCGGTAGCCGCGGACGACGTCACCGATGGTCTCTGCCTCGTCGAGCGTCGGTACGAGGACGCAGACGTCGTCGGGTCGCGGCATCAACGGCGCTAACGGGGATGGTTTAAATAACACTTCCGCTCTCCCGGTCCTGACGCTGGCATCCCGGCCGAGTCAGGCATCGATTAACTCGACGTACTTGTGGTAAGCGGAGAATATACAAGAACGTCTAACGCATCTGCAACAGAGTATGCATGCAGTGATTCTCGCGGCGGGGGAGGGTATGCGTCTCAGACCCCTCACCCGCACGAGACCGAAACCGATGGTCCCTATCGCCAATCGGCCGCTCCTCGAGTACGTACTCGAGGCAGTCGCCGACGCCGGCATCGAGGACGTCGTTCTCGTGGTCGGGTACAAGCGCGAGCGCATCCAGAGCCACTTCGGCGACGGGAACGACTGGGAAGTCGACCTCACGTACGCCGTCCAGGAGAAACAGCTCGGGACCGGCCACGCCGTCGCGCAGGCCGAACCGTACATCGACGACGAGTTCGTCGTCCTGAACGGCGACCGGATCATCGACAGCTCGCTCGTCTCGCGCATCGCCGACGACACGACACCGGCACCGGCCGTCGCCATCCGGCGCTCGGAGACGCCGAGCGCGTACGGCGTCGTCAGCCTCGACGGCAACCGGGTCGTCTCGGTCGACGAGAAGCCCACCGGGCCGGCCCTCACGAGTGACCTCATCAACGCGGGGGTGTACAAGTTCACGCCGAGCGTCTTCGACGCCATCCAGCGGACAGACACGGTCGGCGAGTCGCCCATCACGGCCGCACTCGACAGACTCGCCGCGGAAGGTTCCGTCCGGGCCGTCCGCTACGACGGGCGCTGGCTCGACGTCTCGGTCCCGTGGAACCTCCTGTCGGTGAACGCCAGCGTCCTCGACGAGACGGGTGGCCACGTCCACGACGCCGCCGTCGTCCACGGCTCGGCGACCATCGCTGGGCCGGTCGAAATCGACGAGGACGTCCACGTCCACCCGAACGCGACGCTCCTCGCGGGGACGACCCTCGGCGCCAACGCCGAAATCGGTGCCAACGCCGTCGTCTCGAACACCGTCGTCCTCCCCGACGCCACCGTCCAGGCGGGCGCGGTGTTGCACGACACCATCGTCGGCTCCAACAGCACCGTCGGTGCGAACAACACCGCATCCGGCGGCGACGCCACCGTCGCCCTCGCCGGAGAACTGTACGAGTCGGCTCGCCTGGGTGCGGTCATCGGTGACAACGTCACCCTCGGCGGCGGTGTCACCTTCGCGCCGGGAACGATCATCGGGAACGACACGACGGTCCACGAGGGGACGACGGTCGACGGCAACGTCGAGGACGGAGCTACCATCAGGAGGGGGTAATCATGTGTGGAATCATCGGATACGTCGGTGACGACGAGGCACTGCCGATTCTCCGGACCGGCCTGGAGAACCTCGAGTATCGCGGCTACGACTCCGTCGGGGTCGCGCTCCGCGGCCGCGACGAACTCCGCCAGTTCAAGCAGGCGGGGCGCATTAAGGACCTCTCGCTCCCGGACGACGACGACGCGACCATCGGCATCGGCCACACCCGCTGGAGTACCCACGGCGAACCGACGGACGCCAACGCCCACCCACACACCGACTGCACGGGCACCGTCGCCGTCGTTCACAACGGCATCATCGAGAACTACGACACCCTCCGCGACGAACTCTCGGACCACGCGTTCACCTCCGAGACCGACACCGAGGTCGTCCCCCACCTCATCGAGGAGTATCTGCAGTCGGGCGACGACCTGCCGACGGCGGTCGACCGGACGCTCGACCGTCTCGAAGGGACGTTCGCGCTCGGCATCGTCAGCAGTGAGTTCGACGGCATCGTCGCCGCCCGGCAGGACAGCCCGCTCGTCATCGGACACGGTGAGACGGGGGCGTTCATCGCCAGCGACGTCACGGCGTTCCTCGAACACACCCGCGAGGTGACGTACGTCGAAGACGGCGACGTCGCCGTCCTGTCGAGAGACGGCGTCGAGATTCACAACGACGGTGAGGTAGTCGACCGCCCGCGCGAACACGTCGAGTGGGAGGCCGAGGCGGCCGAGAAGAGCGGCTACGAGCACTACATGCTCAAGGAGATTCACGAACAGCCGACGGCGCTCCGCCAGACTCTCTCGGGGCGCATCGACGAACTCAACGGCGAGGTCGACCTGGACATCGACCTCCCGAAGGAGTACCTCAACTCCCTCGAAGAGGTGACGTTCGTCGCCTGCGGCACCTCCTACCACGCGGGGATGTACGCCGCAGAACTCGTCGAATCGCTGGCCGACGTCCGCGCGTCCGCCGAAATCGCCAGCGAGTACGAGTTCGACGGCGGGCGCGACCCCTGGCGGACGCTGGTCGTCCCCGTGACACAGAGTGGGGAGACCGCCGACACCCTCTCCGCCCTGCGTCGGGCGAAGCGTGCGGGGGCGCGGAGCCTCGCCGTGACGAACACGCTCGGCAGCACCGTGACCCGCGAGGCGGACGAGACGGTGTTCATCCGCGCCGGCCCTGAAATCGGCGTCGCCGCGACCAAGACGTTCGTCTCTCAGGTCGCGACGCTCTCGCTCCTCTCAGTCGCGCTCGCCCGAGCGCGCGGCGAGATGTCGACGACGGAGGCGATCGAGTTCCTCGGGAAC
>NZ_JBEPXO010000093.1:0-14061 GCF_041641895.1 Salinigranum sp.
CGCTTCGGCGTCCGTCGCCACCTGTCGCCGCGCTGCTGAGTCGTCGACCATGGCGTGTCAGGCTGTCGCCACCGAGTAAAAACCTCGCTCCGTCAGCGGTCGAGCGCGACGACGTCGAGGACGCCCGCTCCGAGGCTCACCACGACCCCTGCTCAGAACGGAGACGGCCGTCCGTCTCTGGTGACCACCTCTGGTCGCCGCCCGGTCAGTCCTCCTCGGCCGCCGCCTCCAGCAACAGGATGCTACAGCCGAGCAGCGCGCAGTTCTTCAGGAAGTTGATCTTGTTCCCCTGCCGCTCCTCTCCCTCCATCGTCCAGAAGTCGTGGATGACCGGCGTCGTCGCGACGAAGAACACGACGAGGGCGCCGGCCGAGGCCCGCGGGTACTTCCAGAGGACGATACCGAGGTTGGCCACGAGGAGCATCCCCGTGACGAAGGGGACGAGCACCTCCGGGATGGGGACGCCGCTCTCGGCCGCGACTTCGACCCGCTTCTCGTTGTGCTTGAATCCGTCGAGCGCCATGTACGCGAGGATGCCACCGTAGAGGAGTCGGCCGAGTCTGGACGGTGCGTCGTTCGACATGTCGCTCAGAGCACCTCCATCCGGCTGACGTTCGACGCCAGTCGACCGACGGTGTCGTAGGTGCCGTCGTCGTCTCGGCGCATGATGCGCCCCTCGACGTCGTCGCGCGCATCGGGCACGTCGAACAGTCCCGACCCGCAGACGACGTCGCCCTCGTAGACGTCCCACGTCTCGATGACCTCGTGTGGCTCGCCCGGGTAGGGGACGCGCTCCCAGTCCCGCCCGAAGTTGGTGGACTCGAACAGCGCCGTCTCGTGTTCGTCGTTCACCCACGCCGGGGGGGCCTCCTCGCCGCCACAGAAGAACACGGTGCCGTCGTGGACGAACACCCGGCGGATGTACGAGAAGTCGTTCCCCCGGTCGATGCGCGTCCACGAGTCGCCGGCGTCGACTGTCCGGTAGAGGCCGCCCTCGCCGACGGCGTGACCCAGTCCCAGGTTCTCCAGGTCGTGGTCGAGGTAGCCCGTCGTCGCCAGCCAGACGTCCTCGGAGATGGGGAGGATCTGGTGGACGTCGTCGACGATGGTGTCCCGCCGGTCGTGCCACGTCTGCCCCCCGTCGTTCGAGAGGTGGATGCCGCCGGCTTCCACGCCCGCGACGAGTCGCTCCGGGCGACCCGGCACGTGCTCCAGCGCCCGCAAGCGGGCGTAGTGCGGGTCGATGGGTGACTCCCAGTGGCCCCGCGAGGGGAGGTCACGGAACCCCTTCAGTTCGGCCCACGTCTCGCCGTCGTCGACCGACCGGTAGACGTAGGGGTCGTTCGTCCCGGCGTACAACACGCCGTCGGCGGTGCCGAGAATCGACCACACCTCGCTCTGTCCGGCGTGCCAGAACCGATCGCCGAGCGGGACCCCCAGATCCTCCCACGTGTGACCCTCGTCCGTCGAACGGAACGCCCCGTCCGTGGCGGCGACGAAGACCCCGTCGTGGCCGTCGAACGTCTTCACCGCCGTCACCGTTCCACAGTCCAGCACCCGTTCGGCGTCTCCCTTCTCGAAGGGGAGGCCGTCCACTCGGTACAGGCCGGTGTCCGTGCCGATCAGTAGCGCCATGCGAGGCGAGACACTGTGACACACAATAAATATTTACCAAGCTGTAAAACGATACGTGACGGTCCCGCGAACGGCAGACGACCGACGTCTCCGTTCGCCCGGACGAGTGCCGACCTTTCGCCCATGACCTCGACCCTACCCACGATGCGGCCGACCGACGCAGCGTTCCTGGACGACGAGCCGTCGCCCCCGACGGGGCTCCTCAACCTCCCGTGGATCGACGGCCACAACCACGCCCACACGCTGTCGTGGGACGACCGGGAGCGGTACGCGCTCGCGGGGTGTGAGGGGATGGTCACGATGGCGTCGGGCTACCACTGGACGCCGTACAAGCCGGTTCGTGCCGCCGACGTCCGGTATCTGTGGGACGACGTCGTCAACCGACGGGCGGCCATCGAGCGCAACCACTTCTTCCGGGTGCGCCTCGGCCTCGGCGTCCACACCGGTGTCCGCATCGAGAACCCGGACGAACTCCTCGCGGCGATGGACGCCTACTGCGAACTCGACGAAGTCGCCGTGGTCGGTGAGACGGGCGTCACCCCCTCTCAGCACGTCGAATCGTGGGACGTGGACGAACAGCAGGCGGTCGTGCAGGCCCAGATGGAACTCGCAGACGCGCACGACCTCCCGGTCGTCCTGCACACGCCAAACACGTCGACGGACGGAACGCGGCGCTACCGGCCCGAACTGGGCGTTCCCGGCTACGAGAAGAACACGAGTCTCGGTGCGGAGCCAGTCCTCACCGGGGAGAACCCGGCGCTGGAGGCCGTCCGATTGGACCTCGAAGCGGCCCACGACGCCGGCCTGGACGAGGACTGCATCGTCGCCTCACACGCCGACCGGAACAACACCCGATACCTGATGGAAGAGACCGACTGCTATCTGAGCTACACCATCGGCCACTCGTGGCTCGTCGGCGTCGACGTCGCGGACGTCGCCGACGTCATCGACACGTACGGCCCCGACCGGGTCATGGTCGACACGGACTGTGCGAACGTCCTCCGCACCGACCCGTACGCCATCAAGCGGGCCATCCTCGAACTCTACCGCTACGGCATCGACCCCGACACCATCCGGCAGGTCGTCCTCGAGAACCCGCGGTCGGTGTACGGCTTCGACGAGTGAGGGTGTCGGTGGGTCGTGCCGACTACTCGGACTCGGCGAGGTTCGCCCGTCGCCGGTCCTCCTTGTACGGTGTGCGAGCGACCGTCGCGCGGACCTCCGTCCGGACGTGGTCCTCGACGGTCGGACTCGCGGGGTTCTCGCCTTCTCCCCACAGCACGGTGACCTCGGTTCCGACGTCGCTGTGTTCGACGTCGATGGTACAGAGCGAGAGCATCTGCCGGAAGTAGTAGCTGTACCCGCGCATCGTCGCGACCCCGACGTCCTCGCCGTCGACGAGCACGCGGTCGGCGATCATCGACCGCTTCTGCTGGTGGGGCATCTCCATGTATTTGAACGTCGGTCCCTCCCGGAACAGCGACGCGTACGCGTCGACGACGTCCTCGTCGTTCCACTCCAGCGTCGCCAGCACCCGCTGTGGGTTTTCGACCTCGGCTTCGAGCGCCTCCCGCCCGACGAAGTCGTGGTCGAACTTCGTGTACCGGTCCCACCCCAGTTCCACCGGCGTCCGGTAGTAGTCGCTGATGTCGTCGGCCTCGACGCTCCCTTCGACGGCGTGGGTGATGAGGTCCCGGGTCTGGTGCTCGCGGAGGAACGCCCGGTAGTCGGCCATCTCCTCGCCGAAGATGGCGGAGACGAAGTCACGCACCCGCGAGGGGATGCCCGCTTCGAGCTGGTTGATGGAGGAGGTCCCCGAACTCAGCCGTCGGATACCGTACTCCTCGCCGGCCTCCAGGATGGCGTTCCACACCCGCTCGCTGTGCTCGCCGGGGCCGTGGAGCTCGAACCCGACCTCGCCCGACATCCCGAACCGGACGGCGGTCACGTCGACCCCCGCGATTTCGATAGGACCCGAGCGCATGAACCCGACCTCGCGCAGCGAGTGGTCCGCCAGCGCGTCGAGCACCTTCAGCGAGTTCGGGCCCTGAATCCCGTAGTTGAAGGTGTCCCTGAACTCCGCTGTCGCGTCGTAGTCGCCGTTCTCGAGGTTGTACGCGGTCCAGTAACACGGGACGCCGTGTACGACGAACCGTTCCTCGCCCTCCCGGACGAGGACCCCCTCGGCGACGACGTTCGCGTCCTCGTCGCACTGGACCAGGTGCTTACCCCCGCCGACCGGGTAGTCCGCGAAGGAGTTGATGCTCAGGTCCGCCAGGAGGGCGACGGCGTCCGGGCCCTCGAGCTTGAGGTTCGCGAACGTCGACCAGCTCCCCACGTAGCAGGTCTCCTTCCAGGAGAGCTGTTCGTCGATCCAGTTCGTGTACTGACTGGGGCGGCGTGCGCTGAAGTCTTCGCGCCGATTCACCCGACGCATCACGTCGACGACGCGCTCCCCGCCGAACTCCGAATCCGGGTCTGTGTCCATAGCCGTTCGACAGGACAGACGCGTATCAACCTTGCGCCTAAACGGCGCTCTCAGGACTTCTAGCGCCTGTTATGGGCGCTTCGCGGTCGCTCACAGACCCCGATTCGGACCGGCGTGACGGGGTGTCGTCCCCGCTGGGCGGCCTCGCCGTGTCCCTCGCGCGGGCGCTACTCGAACGCGCAGTCGTTCCGCAACTCGCCGAGCCCCTCGACTCCGACGGTGACCTCGTCGCCGTCTCCCAGCAACACCGGCGGCTCCCGGTAGACGCCGACGCCCGGCGGGGTGCCGGTGAAGACGAGGTCGCCCGGCGTGAGCGTGAACGCCTGACTACAGAACGAGACGATCTCGTCGACCCCGAAGATGAAGTTCGACGTCGAGGACTCCTGGAGTCGGTCACCGTTGACCTCCGTCCAGATGTCCAGGTCGTGGGGGTCGGGTGCCTCGTCGGCCGTGACCAGCTCCGGGCCGATAGGGGCGAAGGAGTCGAGGCTCTTGCCCCGGACCCACTGGCCGTCCCCGTGCTGGAGGTCACGGGCCGAGACGTCGTTGCCGACGAGGTAGCCGGCGACGTGGTCGAGCGCCTCGCTCTCGTCGACACGGCGGGCCTCGCGACCGACGACGACGACCAGTTCCGCCTCGTAGTCGACCTTCTCGGTGAGGTCGGGGCTCCACGAGATGGTACTGTCCGGGCCGGTGATGGTCGTCGGGAACTTCGAGAACAGCACCGGCGTCTCGGGGATGGGATTGCCCCCCTCCTCGGCGTGGTCGACGTAGTTCAGCCCCACGCAGACGACCTTCTGGGGGTCGGTGACCGGGGCGTGTCGTTCGAGGCCGGCGGCGTCGTACAGTCCCGTGCCGGTCTCCCGAGCGTACTCGACGACCATCTCGGTCTTCTCCTGCCACTCCCAGGTCGAGAGCAGTTCGACCGTCGTCCTCGGGATGCCGACGCCGGCCTGGACTCCCGCCTCGGGGAGGTTCACCACCGTCTCGCCGTCCAGTCGTACGCCTGTCCACGGTTCTACCGCGTCGTCCGCGCTGTATTGTCCGATTCGCATTGTGTCGTGTCGTCTCCGTCGTCCGTCTGGTGCAGTCGAATGCCGGTTCCGGTCGCGGTGGCTGCCCTACAGGTCGAGGCCGGCCTCCTCGACGAGTCGGCGACCGGACGCGACGAACCGGTCGTACTCCTCTTCTCGCTTGGGGTTCAGGAGTTCGCCGTCGGCCTTGACCACCTCGCCGTCGACGAGCACGGTGTCGACGTGGTGTGGGTTCGCCTCGAAGACGACCGTCTGGACCGGGTCGTGCGCCGGCGCGGTCATGAAGTCGCCGGCGTCGACCATGACGACGTCCGCCCGCTTCCCGGGCGTGAGCGTCCCGATTTCGTCGTCCAGACCGAGCGCCCTCGCCCCCTCGATGGTCGCCATCTCCAGCGTGTCGCGGGCGGTGAGCCCCAGTTCGGTGACCTCCTCGCCGGCCTCGAGTTGCGGCTGGTTCGCCAGCATGCGCTGGGTCTGCAGGCCGACGCGCATCTGCGTCGTCATGTCGCCGCTGACGCTCGAACAGACGTCGACGCCCCACGCGACGCGGCCGCCCGCCTCCAGTACCTTCCCGGTCACCGGGATGCCGTGACCCATCTGCATCTCGACTTCCGGTGTCGCGGAGAACGACACGCCCTGGTCGACGGCGTGCTGGATATCCTCCTGCGTGAAGTGGTTGCCGTGGGCGACGTTCACGTCGGGACCGAGCACGTCGGAGAGACAGCCGAACCCCTGGTAGTCGGGGTTGTACTCCGAGGAGGGCCACTGGGCCGCACCCATGTGAATGCTGGCGACGGCGCCCAGTTCGCGCGCCAGTTCCAGGTCGCCGCGGGCGGTCTCGTCGACGCAGAAGTCCGGCCCCCGGAGTCCGAGTCCCAGGCTGAGCAGGTCGTCGTCGCGAATCTTCTCGTCGTAGAGGTCGCGGATGTGCTGCTCGGGGAGGCCGACGTCGCTGTCGAACCACCACTTCGCCGCGTCGTCGCCCGGCGGGCCGTACGTGTACACCGCGCGCAATCCGGCGTCCCGAAGCGCGTCGACGGCCCGCTCGCCGTGTTCGAGCGAGTTGGGGTACGACCAGTCCAAGACCGTGGTCGTCCCCGTGTAGAGCTTCTCCAGCCCGCCGAAGAGACCGCCCAGATACGCGTCCTCGGCCCGGTAGAGCCCAGTGATGTTGCCGAGCATGTGGTTGAAGTACTCGTTCATGAGCGACCAGTCCCCGGCGATGCCCCTGACCTGGGTCTGTGCGAGGTGGATGTGCGAGTCCACGAACCCCGGTAAGACGATGTGGTCCGTCGCGTCGATGACCGCCGCGTCGGACTCCGACGTCGTCAGTCCGTGACCGATTTCGACGATTTCGCCGTCGTCGACGAGTACGTCGGCGCCCTCTAAGTCCCCCACCTCCGGGTCGAGCGAGACGACCGTCCCGTTCTGAATGAGTTTCTCTGCCATAGCCACCCGTCGTGTTGGACCATGACGATAAATAATTTACCGTGTGGTAAACCACGCGATAGACGAAACGAGACGGCGGAAACGACCGAATTAGTGGACTGAGTGGTCCGTCACTGGACGAACGTTGTTTACCGTGTGGTAAATAGACGGCGAACGCGGTAGAACAAGCGATATATATGCGCTTGTGGAGTACTCGGTGTATGAGCAAGCCCGGGAGGGGGTCGGTGTCGAACGACACTCGCGAGGCCATCATGGAGGCGACTTTCCGAGCGCTCAGCAAGCACGGCTACACCGACCTCCGGATGCGCGACATCGGTGAGGAGATGGAGATGACCCGGCAGGTCATCCACTACCACTACGACGGCAAGCACGACCTGATGTCGCACTTCCTCGAGTACATCATCGACCAGTACGAGGGGAGCGTGGAGGTGGACGAGGGCGCCCCGCCCCGCGAGGAACTGGCCGCACGTATCGACCAGTGTCTGTTCGGCCCGGCGTTCGACGACTTCGGCCACTGGGACCGGATGAAGGTGTACCACGAACTGTTCACCCACGCCCAGAACGACGAAGAACACCGGGCCATCTTCAACGACCACTACGAGCGTATCCGCGGCAGCATCACCGAGGTGGTCGAAGACGGCATCGAACAGGGCGTCTTCAGAGACGTCGACGCCGCCCGGATGGGCCAACTCGTCACCGACGTCATCCACGCCGCCAGAGGGCGCCGCCTCTCGCTCGGTCACGAGGACGCCCCCGAACAGGCCCGACAGTCCATCGACGAGTTCATCCTCGCCTCGCTCTACGTCGACGAACCGTAGTCGGCCGACCGTCCGCTCGTCTGCACTCACGCCTCTCCGAACCTTGCTGTCTGTTGTTATATCCAGAATATATCACATCCCCGGGCTCGTCATCGACGACTAGATTGTACCCTCGGTCGTATCGTCCATATTACTGTTTAGGTGGTCGCAGCACGTCGCGAGGGACTGTCCGTTTCATAATCGGATTAGCTGGCTGTAGAGTGGGTATAGGCGTTATACGACTGTCAGAGGGCTCGACTGCGTCTCATAATCGAGTGAGCCCTCCGCAAGATACTCACACGATGGCCATCTGGTGGGGTCATCGAAGAGCAACTGTAGGGCACGACAATAACACGGTTTGGGTCGATCACCGCTGAAACCCGACGATGGAGACGACGTACCTCCCGGATTGACCCGAACGCTGTCGTCGACTCGTTCGTGGCCGTAGCTCGTCTTCCTCATAATCGGGTGCCATCTATCGGTTTAGGTATGACGATGAGCGCACATAGTAGGCCCCTTCATGCGTGCGTGCTCACGGGGATCACCCTCACGCCCCTCGGTTTTCACTCGTCACCCCGCACACTACTTCGCAACGCTGGCCAGACGCCTAGTCAGAGACTCTATCCAGTACCGACCTCGCGTTCATCACTCTCCCTTGCGGGGAATCTCACCGATTATGAAGCGTCTATCAGTCTCTCAGCGGCTTCTTGAACGACTCTCGGACTCTGAGAGCGAGTAGCGCCGATGATGAGATTCCTGTCCAGCCCGCGCGTCGAGATGGTGACTGCACTTCTTTCGGCCACGCTCTCCCTCACCCTCCTAGATCGGTTCTGCAGTCGTCGAGACCGCTGTATGCTGTGGAATCGAGATATGCGCCCCCGACCGACACCCAGGTGTCATAACACGATCTGAACACATCTCGTTGTCGTCTACGTCTTCCGAGCTCTCGTGTCCGATACTGGATACTTCGATCAAGGCGGCGGTTGATCGGTTCTGGCCCACGAGCATTTTTATCACGCCCCGAGGGGCGCGGGCGCTCCGAGAGTGCCCGAGACAGACCCATGCGACGACACTCGACGACACGTGACCGATGTTCCGCCTCTTTCAGACCACTCCCCGACAGCCACTGGTGGTCGACCCCTCGATGACCGACTTGTCGACGGACGACCCCACTTGCCCCACCTGTGGTCGCCGCTTCAACTCACGACGCGGACTGGGCGTCCATCACTTCACTGTTCACGGTGAACGCCTCCCGAACCGCGCGTGTGCACACTGTGGCGACCAATTATATTCGGAGCACTCGAAGAAGCACTGCTCCGAGCGCTGTCTCTCCGCGGCGGCTCCCTACGCTGGCGAACGGAACCCGAACTACCGCGGTGGGAAGACCGAGACGACCTGCCGGATCTGTGGGACGGCCTTCGAGTACTATCCCTCCGAGAAGCGTGGACTGTACTGTTCCAACTGTGTCGAAACCGAACAGTGGCGGACACCGTTGAACATCGACGGACCCCGCAACCCCCGGTGGTCGGGCGGCCGACGCACTACTGAGTGCGACGTCTGCGGCGACGCAGTCGAGCGATATCCGAGCAACATCGGTGACGTCGTCCTCTGCGGTGAGGACTGCCGCTCGCAGTGGCTCTCGGAGACGTTCACCGGTGACGGGCATCCGAACTGGCTCGGTGGTGGCAACGAGGCGTACGGAAGCGGGTGGGCTGCTGTCCGCTCGAACGCGCTCGAACGAGACGGTCACCAGTGTGTCGTCTGCGGTGCAACGCAAGACGAACTCGGGCGCAATCCCGACGTGCACCACATCGTCCCCGTGCGGTGGTACGTCGAGCGAGACGGATTCAACCGCGCGGATGCGCACTTCCTCGAGAACGTGGTGTCGCTCTGCAGCAGCTGCCACCGAAAGGCCGAATTCGGGAAGATCAGCCCCGAGCGACTGCGAGCACTTCGCGACGAGGCCTAAACGGCGGCCACAACCCTATCGTTCTCGTCACTCCGGCCGGACTTGGTCACGACTCAGACATGCTGGAAACGAACTGTTCGCAGGAAACCGCCCGAGAACATGTTTTAATTCTGATACAGTCCGGGTGCGAGAATCGAACCCGCGTCTCAGCCTCCACAAGGCTGAAGGATAACCACTACCCCAACCCGGACACGCTGGTGGCGTCTGACTGCACTACCTCATAATCCGCGAGCAGTCAAAAAGGGTTACGACTCGAATTTCGGTCGCGTGTGAGGCTCACGCACGCCCGGAGAGGGTTCAGTGTGCTGTCACCCTTCTGTTCAGGTATGCTCGAGACCGGCCAGACCGCCCCCGACTTTCGGCTCCCCGGTACTGCGGGGGCGGACATCGACGACCACACGCTCTCGGAGTACGTCGACCGGGGGTGGTCGGTCGTCCTCGTGTTCTACCCGTTCGACTTCCACCCCGCCTGCGTCTCGCAGTGGTGTACGCTCCGCGACGCCGACTGGCTCACCGTCCTCGACGACACTGTCGTCGTCGGCGTCGGCGCCGACAGCGTCTACGCCCACCGGCAGTTCGCCCGCGAGTACAACGTCGACTTCCCGCTGCTCTCGGACTCCGACGGCCGGGTGGCGGAGGCGTACGGCGTCCCTCGAACCGGAGTTCGAGGGCCACCGCCAGGTGCCCGGGATGGCGCTGTTCGTCGTCGACCCCGAGCGCCGGATCAAGTTCGCGTGGCGTGGCGACGCCACGGCGGAACCGGACTTCGACGCCGTCGAGAGGGCGACATAGTGTCTCGGTGACGAGTGTGACGTTCCCGAGGAGACGGTCGACGGCTGACGCCGGCAGCGCAGCGTCTCGTTCCGGTGACATCGACCCCTGTGTGGCGAACGTGACTGACGCGGTGACGTCTCCCGGCGCTGTCCACGGTCGACGTGGATCGTGACGGTCAGCTCTCGTCGTCGCGAATGACCATCGCCTTCACCCGGCGGACCTCGTCGAAATCCCGCAGTCGGTAGGTGAGGGCACGGACACGCTCGGCGGCACCGCGACAGAACAGCGATTCGAGACACCACGCCCCCTGGTGCGTGTGGCTGGTGTTGAGGATGACGTCCTGATACTCGTGCTGGACGCCGTGGAGCTCCCCGATGACATCGTGGTGGCGGTAGTCGAAGCCGATCAGCGCGACGACTTCGCCGGTCGTCTCTTCGAGCCGCGAGTGTGCCTCGATGTACTCGAGCATCGCCTCCCTCGCGGCTCGTGACCGGCTCTCGAGACCCTCTTCTTGCCACACGCGGTCGAACTCGTCGACGAGTTGGTCGGGGATGTTGAAGCTCGTTCGCATGGCGTACCCGTCTCCGGGGAGCGACAAGAGTCCCCGGAGACGGGTGTCCCGTTCGGGTACTGAAACCTCACCCGTCCGGACGGGGGCGGGTCGGGGTCGTGGGCGTCGGCTTCGTCACGGGACCGTTCTGCGCCTGACGTCACGACTCCCCGCCCCGACGACGGGGGCCGACCCCGAACGCGGACACGCGGAAGTTCGGACCGACGCGCTCCCCCGACGCCGTCCTCACCGTTCGCGCTCGTGGCCGCGAGGAGCACCACGCCACCGAGTCGTGTCAGACACTTTCTCACACTATTTGCGGCTTCCGTCAGCATTAGCAGAAATACACTGTTTCCAACGTGTGATGTCGACCGACCCACCGTCACGCGAGACAGGGTCGTCTCACGCGACGACCCGTCGGCGACTGTTGACCGCACTGGGCACGGCGGTGATACCGACTGTCGCCGGCTGTAGCAGCACTTCCACGACTGGTGACGACGAACGCACGACAGCTCCGACTACGACCACATCCATGCGACAGACCCAGACCAGCCGCACGCAGCAGATGGACAGCGACACGGTTCACCCCCGGTTCGGGTACGTGGGCACCCGCGACGACACACCGCCGGTCGAACCGGACCACACGGTCTCGCTGGAGATTCGCCCCCGAGAGAACGCCCCGATTCCGGCGTTTTATTTCGAGCCGGCGGGACTCGCCGTCGACGTCGGCGACACGGTCCGCTTCAACCTCGCGACGCCACACCACAACGTCAACGCCTACCACCCGGCGTTCGGGTACACCCAGCGGGTCCCGGACGGGGCGCCGCCGTACTCCTCGCCGATTCTGGGCGCGGGCGAGTACTGGCTCTACACCTTCGAGACGGAAGGCGTCCACAACCTGATGTGTGCCCCGCACGAACTGTTCGGGATGGTCGGCAGCGTCGTCGTCGGCTCGCCGACCGGCCCCGGGGCGAACCCGGTCGGCGAGGCTCCGGCCCCACACGAGGAGTCCCGTCCCCCCGAGTTCACCGCGGGCCTCGTCCTGAGCGACCCCGCGCTGGCGCCACAGACCATCGCAGAACAGGGGTCGGTCTCGTGGAGCGACCTCGCCCCCGAGAGCAAGCGTCCGCTGCTCCGCCCCGTCGAGGAGGGGTGAGCAGGAACGGGACGAGACAGGCCGGGGAGAGACGCGGCGGGTCGGCGGCGGGACGTTCCCACCGCCGGGCCCTCGACCGGCACTCGTCGGCCGTGTGCTCGTGACTCCGGACACGAACCGAACGCCCCTCCCGAACGCGCCGCGGCCGCGAATCCGGGCTCGCGACGGTTCCAGTGGGCGGACCGAGCGCGCCGGAGCGAGACGCTTTTGCTGCCGTGGCGACCACGTGTAGACCAACCCGTGGCCATCACCGACAAGGTCTACCTGAAGAACCACCGGCAGATCGTCTCCCAGCTGGATACGTCCATCCCGAAGGGGGCGTTCAAGGGAGCGACCATCGAGCTGCTCTACTCGGGCGAGGGCCTCTCGAAGGTCGACGACGCGACGCGGGACCGTCTCCTGGACTTCGCGGGGGACTTCCTCGACTGCGAGAACGAGGACCAGCTCTACACCGGCTACCCCGAGCGCCAGTTCGTCCGCTACCTGCTCAAACTCCGCGAGCAGGGGCTCGGTCCCGACGACATCGTCGACGTGATGGGCGACGAGTACATGCTGTACGCGTACCCGGGCGACGTCCTCTCCTTTCTCGACCAGGCGGTCCGCACGCTGGAGGCGGCCGAGACGCTCGCGAAGGTCGACGGCAAGCCGGAGGCGGAACGCGAACTCGGCGAGACGAAGCGGTCACTGTCGGGACGGCGGTAGCGACTCAGCGACGCTCCATCCAGAGGTACAGAACGGCGACGGCGAGGAGGTACAGCGCCATCCCCCCGACGACGGCACCCGTCAGCGGGTTCGACGGGTCGAAGTTCTCCCAGTACCGGACGACGCCGACGAGGACCAGCGCGAACCCGAGCACCTGGCTCTGCACCAGCACCCGCGCTCCGCTCCAGCGCGGGTCCAGCACCACGACGGCGTTCACGATCCCGAAGAGCGCGAACCAGCCGGCCAGAACGCGTGCCGTCAGCGGAGACACCGTCCACGGCCACGAGTCTATCATCGGTCCGGGGGCGACGAACAGCGCGACGGCACCGAGTGCGAGCCCCGTCCCGAGCACGCCGCCGACGAGCCGGACGACTCGCGGGAGGCGGACCGCGTTCGCGTCCGGCTCCGTCGACAGCGTCCGCCGGTTGCGTATCCAGACGGCGGGCACGAGGAGCGGCGTCACCGCGTACAGGAGGACCCACAGGACGAACGTGTGGTGACCGTGGTTGAAGTTCTCCCAGTGGAGGACCGTCGCGACGGCCATGAGCCAGGTGAACACCGCGATACCGAGGAACACCGGGGCGACCGTGTGCCACCGCTCGGCGGTCGAGACGCGGTAGAAGAAGTAGACGCCGGCACCGTACCCCGCACCCATGACGACCGGCGTCATCTCGGGGCGAATCGTCCACGCGAAGAACTCGGCCGTCCGGTCCGGGACGCCGTAGAGGACGAAGAACGCCGCGGCAAGGAACGGGACGATTCCGCGCGCGACCCACCGCGTCAGGGGGAGGACGTGGTCGTCACGGACAGTGACCGTTCGGTCGTCCCACTCCCCACCCGCGCTGTCGAGTGTCATCACCCCTCACTGTTCGAGGGGCGGGGTGGTACGTCTTTCTGCGTGGTGAGGAGTGCGTGAACGCGCTACCCGAGGCGGAACGACGGCTCGTCGCGCTCGCCGCCGTCGAGGTCCTCGAGCTGGATGACCTCCTCGTCGTCGTCGTGCTCCTCCAGCTGTTCGCGGAGGTAGTTGACGTACCCTTTGTGCTCCTCCAGCTGTTCGCGGAGGTGTTCGGCCTCCAGTTCGAGGCGTTCGTGCTCGCGGATGAAGCTCTTCGGCACTTTCACCTTCGGCGGGAAGCTCTCGGAGTCGTCCTCGCTCTGCTGGAGCTGTTTGAGTTCGTGCTCGGGGACGACTCTCACCTGGCCGTCGTGGGCAACGAGCGTATCGACGTAGTCGCGGAAGACGGCGGACAGCGAGATGTCCCGCTCTTCTGCGATCTCGCGGAGCGTCTCGAAGGAGTCCTCGTTGACGCGGAAGGAGATCGTTTTGTTCTTGTTGCCCATGGCTGTATCTGTCTCGGTATGGTCGCGCTTCGTACTTAATGGTTCGTCAGACATCACCCCGTTCGCCGTGCTGAGGTGGTGTCTCCGGGGCTGAGCGGCTCAGTCGTCTGTGTCGTCGCCATCGTAATCGCCGTCGCCGTCATCGTCGTCGTCACTGCTGTCG
>NZ_JBEPXO010000094.1:0-13881 GCF_041641895.1 Salinigranum sp.
TTCAGCTCCCGGTTCAGGTCGCCCAGGCGGGTTCCGGCCTCCGCGCGTGCGGTAGCCCCCTCGGGGTCGACGTCGACGACCGAGTTCATGTGTCGCTGGAAGTCGAGGACGACCGCCTCGTTCACCGTCTGTCCCGCCAGCGACGTGCCACCTCCGCGGGGGAGAACGGGTATCCCGCGCCGGGCGCAGTACTCCATCACCGCGGCGACGTCGTCGGTCGACGTCGGCATCACCACGCCGATGGGTGTCTGTTCGTACGCCGACGCGTCGGTCGCGTACAACTCGCGTGTGTACGAGTCGAACCGGACGTCGCCGTCGACCAGTCCTTCGAGGTCGTCGACGAGCGCCGGGCGAGCGACGTCGTCGGAGACGTAGTCGAAGTTCGCCCCGTCGCGTGGGTCGCCGGCCCGCGACCCCAGGTCGTCCGTGTTGCTTGCCATCGTTGGTCAGTCCTTTGAGTCGTTGATAATAAAGTCCGGAGGTTACGCCGTCCGGGGGCGGCTTCGGTGAGCGGTGCAGCGGAACCTTTGTGACCGGTTCGTCGAACGGGCTCCGCGCCGCGCGTCAGAAGACGCCCGGGAAGAGGACGTAGCTGAACAGCAGCGTCAGGAGGCCCGTGGCGGTCCCGTAGTAGACCAGCGGGATGAGTTCCAGCCGGATGACGCGTCCCTCCTCGCCGACGAGGCCGACGACGGCCAGCGCCGCGACGACGTTGTGGATGGCGATGAGGTTGCCGATGGCGCCGCCGACGGCCTGTGCGCCGAGCATGAGCGTCTTCGACGTCCCGATCTGGTCCGCGACGCCGTACTGGAACGTGCCGAACAGGATGTCCGACACCGTGTTCGACCCCGCGAGGAACGCCCCGAACGCACCGATGTACGCGGCGAAGAACGGGTACACGCCGCCTACGAGCGACGCCATGCCGTCCGAGAGGACGATGAGCATGCTATCGGTTCCCGTCGCGGAGCCCGACTGGAGCATGATCTGGACCGTCGCCACCGCGAACAGCAAGGCGATGACCGCCGGCGTCACCTTCTCGACCGTCTCCGCCCACGCCGCGACGACCTCGTCTCCGCGCATGTCGTGCAGCGGGATCGTGAGCAGGTGGACCGCAATGAACACGGCACCGGGGAGGTAGAGGACGGCGAAGGAGTCGCTCAGTCCCGTTCCGAAGATGCTCTCACCCGTGAGGGGAAGGTCGGCCCACGTGATCGTGAAGAGGTCCATCGTGACGAACGCGTTCACCGGGTCGACGACGCGGGTGACGACGAGGAGGACGGCGACCAGCGCGTACGGCATCCACGCCTTCCACAGCGGCATCTGGACGTGTCCGCCGTCGGCCGTGACGGTCCCCTCGCGGGAGGTGCCGGCGCCGACACTGCCCTCACCGGGCTGGATGTCGCCGATCCAGTGGTCGGGCCACTGTGCCTGCGGACCGAAGTCCCACTCCTCGTCGGGGTGGAAGAAGCCGGCCTTCAGCGCCCCGACGGTGACGAACAGACCGACCATCGCCCCGATGAGACCGGGGAACTCCGGGCCGAGGAAGTACGCCGTGAGCCAGTACGGGACCGAGAAGGAGGCCCACGCGAACAGCGTGAGCGGGAGGACTTCGAGCGCGGGCTTGATCGACCGCTCCTCGCCGAAGAAACGGGTCATCATCGCCACACCGATGAACGGCAGCGCGACGCCGACGATGACGTGGTAGGTCGCGGCCCACATCGCGATGTCACCGACCCACGCGGCGACGCTCGCGTACGGACCGTTCGCGACCACCGCGGTCTGGATGCTCTCGACGGAGCCGAAGATGTCGATCATCCCGATGATGAGCGGCGTCCCGACGGCGCCGAACGTGATAGCCATCAGGTTACCGGTGAGCGCGACGACGACGGCAGCCAGCGGCGGGAAGCCGAGCCCCACCAGGAGCGGGCCGACGATGGCCGCCGGCGTGCCGAAGCCGGCCGCAGCCTCGATGAACGACCCCATCAGGAACACGAGCAGGACGACCTGCACGCGTCGGTCCTCGCTCACGGAGGCGAAGCCCTGGTTGATAGCGTCGAAGGCGCCCGTGCGCTTGAGCGTGTAGAGGAGGAGGATGGCGCCGAAGACGATGTAGAGGATGTTCGCGGCGGTGATGAAGCCCACGATGGAAGAGGCGGCAATCCACCGCGCGGACATGCCCCAGCCGACGACCCCCGCGCCGACGGCGACGAGCCACGCGACGGGCATCGCCCGCGTCGCGGGCCAGTACCGCCCGACCATCAGGAACGCGATGGTCGCCAGCGGCGCGAGCGCGATGAGCGCGTCGACGGCGCTAACCATCCGTCTCACCCCTGTCGGTACGTCCGGAACCAGTTCGAACCGTGCCAGTGCTCTGTTCGATGCCTCGTGGCATGGATAGACGGAGCCCATTCTATCATGAAATACCTACCGGTTCTTCCACGCCCCCGAGAACTCGGGCGGTCGTCGGGTGTCGCCCGCGACAGCCTGTACACTCGTGTACGATTGCGTATTTGGACACTCTGAGGGCTCTGTGGCGTTATTCTCTCTCGAGTAAATGTTCGTCGTGACGCCGACAGACCGCCCCAGCGACGGCCGTTTCACCTCTATACTCGTGTGAGTGTGTCGATTCACACGTGTATATTGGCCACTGCACACGTGAACACAGTACTTTATAATATTATATAAATAGCAAAATAAATACTCAGTGAGTCCAATAGACTCTCCGAGTCGATTCAGACGTGTGACCGAGAGTTGGACGGACCCGGGGACCTGTCGCGTCGGCGCGCGCCCGCCCCGACAGTGGCGAACTCCTCCGGGTGAAAGCAAAGAATCTTGAGAACCCTGTGGTAAGGTGGCGTATGGCCACTGGCACGGTCACGACGTTCGAGGCGTCACTGGACCGCCTCGAGGTCGACTGGACGCACACGACGGACGACGGGTTGGGAGACGTTCTGCGGGAGGTAGCGACCGAACCGGCAGTGGGCACACCGCTCCCGTTCGAGGCGACGCTCCCCGAGTGGGTGAACACCGACCCGACGCCGCACGAACTCGAGATGGCGACGACGGGCGTCACCGCGGCGAGACTCGGTGTCGCGGACTACGGGAGCGTCGTACTCCCCTCGACGCCGGACGGGGCCGAACCCGTGTCGCTCTTCCCGGACCTCCACGTGGCCGTCCTCCGGACGTCCGACGTCGTCCCCGGGATGGGCGAGGCGTTCGACTTCCTGGGCGAGGCGTTCCGCGACGGCGACCACTCGTCGGCCGTCCTCGCGACGGGGCCGAGCGCGACGGCCGACATGGGCGCGCTGGTGAGAGGTGCACACGGCCCGAAGGACGTCCACGTGGTGATGCTCGATGAGTAAGTCCCGCGAGGCGAAGGCCGCACGCATCCGTCACCTTCTCCAGACGGAGGGCGACGCGGTCAAGGCCAACACGCGTGGGTTCAATCAGGGACGGTACGAGTCCGTCGCGAAGCTAGAGTCGTACGAGGAACTCCGCGCACGCGCCCGCGAGATAAAAGAGGACGCCATCGACCGCCTCCCCGACCTCCTCGAGGCGCTGGAAGCGACCGTCGAGGCCAACGGTGGGACGGTCTACGTCGCGGACGACGCGGCGGACGCGAACCGCTACGTCCGGGAGGTCTGCCGGGAGAAGGAGGCCGACCGCCTCGTGAAGTCGAAGTCGATGACGAGCGAGGAGATCGAGGTCAACGAGTTCCTCGAACGGGACGGTGTCGACGTCGTCGAGACCGACCTCGGCGAGTGGGTGTTGCAGGTCGCCGACGAGGCGCCCTCTCACATCGTCGCGCCCGCCATCCACAAGTCCCGCGAGGGCATCGCAGAGCTGTTCAACGAGACGTTCCAGCTCGACGAACCGCTGGAGACCGCCGAGGAACTCACCATGTTCGCCCGCGAGCGGTTGCTCGAGGAGATCAAGGGCGCGGACGTCGGGATGACCGGGGCGAACTTCGTCACGGCCGACACGGGTACCATCGCGCTCGTCACGAGCGAGGGGAACGCCCGGAAGTCGGCGGTGGTCCCCGACACCCACGTCGCCGTCGCCGGCGTCGAGAAGGTGATTCCGAGCGTCGAGGACCTCCAGCCGTTCGTCGAACTCATCGGCCGGTCCGGGACGGGGCAGGACATCACGTCGTACATCTCGCTTCTCACGCCTCCCGTCGACTCCCCCACCGTCGACTTCGACGCGCCCGAGACGCCGCTGGGAGACAGGGACGCCGACCGCGACTTCCACCTCGTGCTCATCGACAACGGCCGGATGGCGATGCGCGAGGACGACGAGTTGCGAGAGACGCTCTACTGCATCCGCTGTTCGGCGTGCTCGAACGTCTGTGCGAACTTCCAGTCGGTGGGCGGCCACGCGTTCGGCGGCGAGACCTACTCGGGCGGCATCGCCACGGGGTGGGAGGCGGGCATCGAGGGCCTCGACACGGCCGCGGAGTTCAACGACCTCTGCACCGGCTGTTCGCGGTGCGTCGACGCCTGTCCCGTCAACATCGACATCCCGTGGATAAACACAGTCGTCCGCGACCGGATCAACCGCGGCACCGACCACGAGTTCGACTGGCTGGTCGACGGGCTGACCCCCGACGCCGAGGACGAGGGCGTGGGCCTGCAGAAGCGGTTCTTCGGCAACTTCTCCACCGTGGCGACGGTGGGGAGCGCCCTCGCGCCGCTCTCGAACTGGGTCGCCGGGACCGACCTCTCCCGACGGCTGATGGAGTCGACCATTGGTGTCGACGCCCGCCGTGACCTCCCGTCGTTCGAGCGGGAGACGTTCGTCGACTGGTTCGCCGAGCGTGACCCGCAGGTGTCGGCGACGGCGGCCGACCGGGAGGCCGTCGTCTATCCCGACGTCTACACCAACCACGTACAGGTCGAGCGCGGGAAGGCGACCGTGCGGGCGCTCGAGGCGCTCGGCGTCCACGTCCGCGTCCCCGACCTCCCCTCGTCGGGCCGCGCGCCGCTCTCGCAGGGGATGGTCGCCACCGCGGAGGAGAAGGCCCACGACCTCTACGCCGCGCTCGCAGAGCACATCGACGCCGGGCGCGACGTCGTCGTCGTCGAACCGTCCGACCTCGCGATGTTCGACCGCGAGTACGAGAAGTTCCTCGCGCCGAAGTCCCAAGAACGGCTCTCGGCGGCGAGCTACGAGGTGATGGAGTACGTCTACGGACTGCTGGAGAACGGCGCGAGCGCCGACGAACTCCGGGGCCCGGCCGCGAGCGACCGTGGCGTCGCGTACCACTCGCACTGTCAGCAGCGCACGCTCGGTCTCGAGGGGTACACCGAAGCGGTCCTCGACCGTCTCGGCTACGACGTCGCCACCTCGGACGTCGAGTGCTGTGGGATGGCCGGGTCGTTCGGCTACAAGACCGAGTACTACGACCTCTCGATGGACGTCGGGAGCGAACTCGAAGCGCAGTTCTCGACGCCGGAGACGCGCGACCGCCGGGTCGTCGCCTCTGGGACGTCCTGTCTCGAACAACTCGACTCGATGCTCGCGCGCCCGTCACAGCACCCCGTCGAACTCGTCGCGCCCGAGCGGTACTGAGTCGTCCCGAGCCGGGAACCGAGACGCCCCCCGGAGTCGTCCACGACGCACTCCGCGCTCTGGGTGGGCGATACGAGGAGACCTGGAGAGGGAAAGCGGCCGTGTGTGGGACGTGCCCGCGGGTGCGCACGTCCGGTCGTCTCACCGCTCGGCCACGCCGGTCACCGACCTCGATTCGTCCGGTCTGACCACCGTCTGACGCGCGTCTGATACGTAATTAAGAGGGAGGGATTCGTCGCGTGGCGTATGGATGGGACGCCCCAGGAGATCACGAACCTAGTCGGTCGCGAGGTGTACTCGAACAACGGCGTGTTCGTCGGCGAAGTGCGCGACGTCCACCTCGACTTCGAGCGCCAGACCGTCACCGAACTCGCGCTGCAGGACCTCAACGACGAACTGTTCCACGGTCGCATCGAACCGGGCAAGGGCGTGATGGTTCCGTACCGGTGGGTCCGGGCAGTCGGCGACGTCATCCTCATCAACGACGTCGTCGAGCGGTACAAAGAGGAAGACGAAGAGAAGGCCATCGCCTGACACCCACCGTTCCCGTTCTTCACAGCCGTCGCGACCGAGTGACGACTGTCCACATCGGAGTGTGAACCCCCCGACCCGCCACACCCGCTCCCCTCCACACCGCACCCGACCACTTTTGAGGCGGCTGGGCCGTACCAGACGACATGTCGGATCGACTGTCGACAGGCGTCGACGTGATCGACCGTCACATGCACGGTGGCGTCCCCGTCGGGTCACTCCTCGCGTTGTCGGCCCCGCCAGAGACACAGAGCGACCTCCTCCTCGCTGCCGCGGCCGGTTCGGCCGACACCCACTACCTCACCACCGACCGGACGGCCGACGCCGTCGAGGCCCGACTCGGCCAGTCTCCCGGAGTCGAGGCCGACCTCCACGTCGCGTCCGCGTCGCCGGAGACGGTCGCCGCCGACCCGGCCGCCAGTCTCGACACCCCGTCCGGTGGCTTCGTCGTCGTCGACAGCTTCGACGCGTTCGAGCGACTCGGCCGCGACGACCAGCTTCGAACGCTCCGCGCGCTGAGCGAACGGCTCCGAGAGCGAGAGAGCGTCGGTATCCTCGCCTGTTCGAGACAGGACGACCGGACCGCCGCACGCCGGCGGACGCTCCGGTTCGCCGACGTCGTCTGGGTCCTCCACCTCACCGTCACGACGCTGTCGGTCGAGACGCGTCTCACCATCACGAAGGTGCGGAACGGGCGGCCACACCTGGAGCCGGTGAAGCTCAAACTGACCGACCGGGTCGTCGTCGACACCAGTCGGGACATCGCCTGAGTCGCCCGGGGCGCCCGAGTCTCGGAAGCGGGTCGCCGGTCGGCTTCAGGAGCCGTTCGCACTCTCGCCGGTCGAGGTGGAGTCGACGCCGAGCGCCTGGAACAGCTTCCGCCTGACGGCCTCTTCGGTGAGTTGCAGGAGCGTGTCGCGGTTGCCGTCGCCGCTCTCGATGCCGGTGAAGATGCCGAGAGGAATCTCGACGCTCCCCTGCGTCGAGTGGCCGGCGGCCTCGCCGATGCCCGCGAAGGCGTCCTCCAGCGCGTTGCCGATGTTGATGCGGATGTCCTTCGACCGGGCGGCGAGGTATATCTTGTCGTCGGCGATACCGAAGACCGCCGTGGTGGTGATCCCCTCGAGGTTGAGGAGGTGCTGTGCGGCCTGTGCGAGCGCCTCGCGGTCACGGATGAAGCCCGCGTTCGACACGAGGTGGCTCCCCTGGACGTCGCGGTTCTGGATGGCCTCCGCGAGGACGTCGAGCGTCTCGGGCGACATCGACGGCGACTCGACCTGTTCGAGCGTGTCGTGGTTCGCGAAGGGATAGAGATACGCCGCCGCGGTGAGGTCCGCCGGCGTCGTCTCCCGCTTGAAGTCCATCGTCTCCGCGCGAATACCGTAGAGCAGCGCCGTCGCGACGGCTTCGGAGGGTGAGAGGTCGAACTCCTGGATGTACTTCGTGAGGATGGTCGAGGAGGAGGAGACGTTCGGGCGGACGTCGGTGAAGTCCGCGTCGATGCCCTCGTCGGGCTCGAAGTGGTCGATGAAGACGTCGACGTCGACGTCGGCGTCGAGCGCCCCCGACTTCATGTGGTCGACGAGGGCGACGGCACTGTACTCGTCGAGCGACGTCTCCGACTGGTGGATGAGTTCGATGCCGAGGAGGTTGACGAACGCGCGGTTCTCCTGGTGGCCGATGTCACCGTCGTAGATGATGTCGGCCTCCACGTCGTACTCGTCGGCGATGGCCTGCAGGGCGACGGCGCTGGCGATGGAGTCGGGGTCGGGGTTGTCGTGCGTGAGGATTGCCAGCTTCCCGTCCGTCCCTCTGAGGAGGTCGGCGAGTTGCCGCGCCTTGTACTCCAACTCGCCGGTCTCCAGGGCCCGGAGCGCCGAGTCCGCGATGACCTCAGAGGGGTTGATGACGACGTCCGCTCCCAGGTCGAGGAGTTCGTCCTTCGAGACGGGGTCGGAGGCACGGACGACGATGAACTGGTCGCCGCCCGCCTCGCGGATGGTCGAGACGGCCGCCTTGTTCGCTTCCACGTCGGAGGCGAGGATGAGGATGACGTCGCGGTCTTCGACCGCCACGCTCACGGACGCGTCCATGATGTCCGTCTGCTGGGCGTTGAGGTCCTGATCGCGCAGCGCTTCGACGCGGTCGGCGTCCTTGTCGAGGATCAGGACGTGTTTGCCCTCCTCGGCGAGTTCCTCCGCCACCGCGTGGCCGACGCTCCCACACCCGAGGATGGCGTACGTGGACATCGAGGAGACGGTGACCCCAGTACTCATTCGTACGTTGAGTAATCGGTGGCCGACACTTAACATCCACCCTTTGCCGGGACGAGAACCGGGGCCGCGTCGGTGTCACTGGACGAGTTCGCCGTCGCGAACGCGGACCGCCGCGTCGGGTACCGGTCGCGTCTCGCTGCCGGCGACGAGCCACCGGTCCCCGGCCCCTTCACGGAACTCGACGGCGTCCGGGTCGGCCGCGACCCCGGCCTCGCAGAGCACGTCGCCCGAGCGACTGTCGAGCACGACGAGACGCGCGGGCGACCGGACGCCGACGCCGACGAGGGGCCGCCCGCCCCCGCTGTCGGCCGCGACCGAACGGACCTCTCCTTCGAACCCCCGGTCGACGACGACCCCTCTGCTCGGCGTGAGGACGCGGAGCCGCGAGACGTCGTCTCCGTCCGCCTCGACTGCCGCGACGGTACCCTCGTCGTCGACGGCACACTCGCTGACACTCACCGTCTCGAGGGTCGCCTGCTGCGCCTCGTACTGCAGGAGGAAGACCCGCTCTCTCGACTCTCCGTCGACGGTGGCCGTCCCCCACGCGACGCGCCAGCGGCCGTTCCGGGAGGCGACCGACGTGCAGCGGAACTCGATTCCGTCGTGTCTGACCGTCCGGGACTCGCGGGGCGGCCGTCGGACGGGTGGACCGAGGTCCGCGGCGGTCCACCGGGGCTCCTCGGCCGTCCTGGAGCCGGATTCGGCCCCGTCACTCGCGTCGTCGGCCCCGACGGTGCTGGCGTTGGACGTCGCCTCTGGACCACCAGTCGTCCGGCGGCGCGTCCCGTCGGCCCCCTCGGCCGCCCTGGTCGACTCCGACCCGTCGGCCGCCGTCGTCCGTCCAGTTCCGGTCTCCGTCTCTCCAGTCGACCGGTCGCCGGCGCGTGTCCCGCCCGAACCGAGACGGGACCTGCCGACGGTGTCCAGCGTCGTTCGGAGGCGACCGACCCGTCTGCCGAGTCGACGACGGAACGTGTCTTCCCGCTCGGCGCTTCCGGCCTCGTACTCGTCCCCCTCCCGTTCCAGGCGAATCAGGTAGACGGCCCCGGCGAGCGACCCGAGATACGGGACGGCTCCGAAGACGCGGAGCCGTCGAGACGGGGTCCTCCCCGTCCGGCGGCCGTGTGACGACAGTCCGAGCGGGATGGCGACCCACGAGCCGAGTCCCACGACGACCGTCCCTGCATCGAGTCCGCCGGGACTCGCGGCGCCGACGGCCGCGACGGGCCATCCGACCGTCCCCACGGCGACTGCCCAGTACCACGGGTGTCGACCGAGTGGTTCCCACGCGGGAGTGTCGCTGTCGTCGGAGCCGTGTGTCCGTTCGACCCGTCGCCGCTGGGCGAGATACAGACCGCCCGCTAGCGCGGCCCAGAGCGGGGAGACGATGCCGACGAACAGGAACAGACAGAGGACCGCCACGAGGACGAGTCCGCGGCCGCCGGTGAAGCCCGCGAACTTCAACGACCGCGCGTCGAGCACCATACCCGCGAGGAGGAACAGGTACGACCCGTTCAGGACGGCTGCCCCGAGAACGCCGCCGACCGATTCGCCGAGCGACGTCCCCAGACAGAGACCGACGACGCCGGCCACAGCGAGTGTGAACGCTCGCCCGCGCGCGAGGCCGAGGGTGTCCGGTCCGTCCGGGCCGGTCTCCGAGGTGCGAGTGCCCGCCGACTCGCGGTCCGTCTGTCGATGACCACCTCCGGACGACTCGTCGGTCGAGCGCCCGGGTCGTGACCGAGTCGCGTCGCCCTGCTCTGCCGGCCCGGCGTCACGCTCTCGCTGTCGCGCTCGGACGCGCTCGCGGGCGACGTCTCGCCCGAGGAGGTAGTCGTCGACGAGTCCCGTCGCGTCGAACTCCTCGACCAGTTCGGCGAGCCGACCGGCGTCGAACACCCCCACACCGGGCGGGGCCCGGGTGTCGGTCGTCGACTGCGGGACGACGACGACGTCAACTGATGGCGTCCCGTCGGCGTCGACGAACGTTTCGGGGTCGGGGGTGGCGTCGACAGTCACGGCGATACGTATCACGCCGTCGTCGCCCCGACGGGCGATCACGTCCGGGCCCCGCGCGTCGGTGAGCGAGCAGTCGTAGCCGGCACGTTCCCAGAGGTCGGCGACGAAACTCGCGAACACGTCGGGACCGTACGTCGTGAACTCGGCGAACCGCGCGGCGTCCATCGCTCGGTTCTTTTCCGGTCGGGATAATAAATTCGTGTCCAGAGCCGGGACTGTCACGCCCTGCCGCCCTCCGACCGAATGGAAACGCCTTTTAACGTACCTCCGTAAGCATCGGTTGAGGGCCGGTAGCTCAGTTAGGGAGAGCGACGGACTCTTAATCCGTCGGTCGGGGGTTCAACTCCCTCCCGGCCCGCTTCTGCGAGGAACGGACGTGACGAGCGAAGCGGTCACGAGAGACTCGAACCGGACGGCGGGCGGCACGGGGACCGAAGCCGGTGTGGTTAGAGTTCCCGATCGACCGTAGCGGTCCAGTCCTGTGTCGGTAGCAGCGGCCGCGTCCCGACCGCCGTCGGGGGGTGCCCCGCCGCAGAACGCGTTCTATCACGCCGAAGTGTGGTTCGTCGGATAACACAAGGTACTTATGCAAATCGCTGTTGGCTTGACACGTACCCCTACCCAGGTGGCAGCAACGAGTATGCGTGGTCGCCCCGCGCCGCGCGAACGCACGTCAGAAAGGTGTTGTCCCCGACTGCGATTGCGACCCTCCGAAACTATGTCAGGAAACAACAACAAGATTCGCGCTGTCATCCTCTCGGCGCTGATGGTCCTCTCCGTCTTCGCGGGAACCATCGCGTTCGCAGGTACAGCAAGCGCCACTCTCGCACCCGGCAACAGCAGTATCTCGCCGGCGACTGTCGAGGGTGGAACGACGAACACACACACCTTCGTGGTAGAGATCACTGCAGACACGACCGACGGAAACCCCGCTGTCGCCAACATCTCGATGCCCAGCGGCGTCGACCTCTCGTCGCCCGCCGTCACGGGTGCGAGTGTGACGAGCGGGAACGCCAACTTCTCCAACAGTAACGTTTCCGTCGACGACACGAACGACTACATCAACCTCACCATCCCGGACGACGCCAGTGGGACCGGTGCGGCGTCTGACACGGTCGAAGTCAGCTTCGACGCGACCGTCGGCACGCCCGACACGACGGGCACCTTCCCCGTGACCGCCGACGTCGACTCGAACAACGACGGCACGCTCGAGAGTGACGGCACGCAGTTCGAGACGCTCTCGCTCACCGGCGGTGGCCGGACCATCTCCGACGGCGGCACGGTCTACCTCGGTGAGGAGAACGTCGACCTGTCGTCGCTACCCGGTGTCGACGCCGGTAGTCCCGCTACGTTCACCGGTGAGGCCGGTGACGCCGACGGTTCGACTGCCTCCGTCGACGACGGTGGTGACGCCGACATCACGGAAGCGAACAACTTCGAGTCCGGTGGCTACGACTCGCCCGGCGCGACGGGTGACACGGACCGCGAACTGTTCGTCATCGAACCCCAGGTCACCGACCTGACCATCTACTCCGGTGCCGGTACGGGCGGCGCCGACATCACGGACGAGTCGCTGGTCACCGGTACGGACACCATCACCGTCGAGTCCGAGTGGAACTTCGACGACGCCGAGAACGTCTCCGTCACTATCGAGGACGAGGACGGTCTCGAAGTCCAGTCCCAGCTCACCTCGAACACCGGTTCGCTCGAGATCGACAACTCGGGCGGCGCCATCGAGCTCGAGGGCGTCGACGACCTCGACACGGGCGAGTACACGGTGACGGTCGAGGGTGCTGACGACCTCGACGGTGCGTCGCGCAGCGCGACGTTCACCATCCGCGACGAGTCGCAGAGCATCTCGCTCGACCAGTCGACCGCGACGCAGGGCGACAACGTCGTCGCTACGGTCACCGGCAGCCCCGGTGCGTACGGTCTCGTCCGCATCGAGCAGGGTGACACCGACGACCTCGAAGCCGGCGACGCCAACGCGAGCCAGGTCTTCGCCAACACCGGCGACGTCGAGGCCCTCCGCGGCACCGACGACCTCGCGGGTGACCAGGACGAGGACTACGTCGGCGCTGTCGTCGACCTCGACGACTCTGCCGAAGCGCAGGTCCGCATCGAGACGAGCGAACTCGACACGACGACGCTCGACGTCGAGTTCGTCGAACTGAACAACCCGAACACCAACGCAGCGAACCTTCAGGCCGGCTTCAACGCGAGCGCCGACGACTCCGCGGAGCTGACGGTCGAAGAGCAGTCCATCAACATCACGTCCGCCCCGAGCGTCGTCCGCATCGGTGAGGAGTTCACCGTCGAGGGCACCGCCCCCGAATCGGACGAGGTCAAGGCGTACGCCCGCATCGACCAGAACTACGCGCCGCTCGTCGACGAGGACGGCGACTTCGCCGAGGACGACGTCGACTCTGACGGCGAGTTCTCGGTCGACATCGACTCGGGCAGCAACATCAGCCTGCCCGACTCGTACCGCATCGCTGTCGTCGCCGACCCGGTCGACGACGATGGCACGAACTACCTGACCGGCAACGACCGCGGTGACGAGATCAGCTCGGACGTCTACAGCGAGTTCGATACGAAGGAGACCGTGACCGTCCGCACCGTCGAGGGTGACCTCACGGCACAGGTCTCGTCGAACACCATCGCCGCGAACGTCGGCGACGAGGTCACGCTGTCGGGCTCCGCGCTCGGCCAGGGTGACTCCGTCCGCGTCTACCTCATCGGTCCGCGCGGTAACTTCCTCGACGCCAGCGGTGCCTCGCAGAACGCCGAGGAGATCGACATCGACGAGGAAGAGTTCGAAGAGGACTACGCCGCGTTCAGTAACCGCGGTCAGTACACGTTCATCGTCGTCGGCCATGGCCGCGACGGTGACTACGCCTCCGACTACGGCTTCGGTGGCGAGTCCCTCGAATCCGACCTGACGCCGCAGCAGGCTGTCGCGATCGTCAACGACGAGTACACGGGCGCTGGCGTCGACGACCAGATCGTCGAACTGACCGTGTCCGCGGAGAACCCGCAGCTGTCGATCGACGACTTCACCACGGACGGGCAGGTCGCCCAGGGTGAGGTCACGGTCTCGGGTACCTCGAACCGCGAGGACGGTACGACCGTCTTCGTCGAGGTCCTCGGCCAGAACGACAACGTCATCGCGTCGGACGAGGCCGAGGTCAACGGCTCGACCGGCGAGTGGTCGACGACGATCGACATGTCGGACGTCGAGACCGGTACGTACACGCTGCGTGCTGACGACGACGAGGCATCCGCCTCGCTCGAGTTCGAGCTCGTCGAGTCGGTGAGCACGCCGACCGAGGAGCCGACCGAGGAGCCGACCGAAGAGCCGACCGAGGAGCCGACCGAAGAGCCGACTGAGGAGCCCACGGAGGGCACCGCAGAGCCGACCGAGGAAGCGACTGAGACGACGTCCACCTCGACGCCCGGCTTCGGTGTCGTCGTGGCCCTCATC
>NZ_JBEPXO010000095.1:0-13760 GCF_041641895.1 Salinigranum sp.
TCCGGGCGAAGCTCCCCTTCGTCGTCCCGAGCGACGCGACGGCGTTCGTGCTCTCGGCGTCGATGACGGGCGTCGCACACGCGAGTGACCTCCGCATCGCTCGCATCGAGAACACGCTGACACCCGAGGAGCTGTGGGTGTCCGAACCCGTCGCCGAGGAACTCAGAGAGCGAGCGGACATCCGCGTCCACGACGACCAGCCGTGGGTGTTCGACGAGCACGGCGAACTCGCGATGGACGGCTTCGACACCTCGTCGTGACTCCCCGTCGTGGTCACGCGCACGGCAAGAGTCGGTGACTGGTCGGAGGAGAGAGCCGGTCGACGCCGTCAGTCGGCGCCGGGGACGACGACTTTCTTCAGTCCCTCGTTGTTCTCCATCCGTTCGAACGCGTTCGTGATGCCGTCGAGGCCGACCTCCTCGGTGATGAGCGGGTCGACGTCGATGCGGCCCTGTCTGAGCAGCGACACGGCGCGCTGGAACGAATCCCGCGTGAGGGCGAACGTGCCCCGGAGGTCGAGGTCGTTGTAGAAGAGCTCGAAGGGTTTGACCTCCATCGTCACGTCCTGTCTCGGAACGCCCACGATGAGGGTCGTCCCGCCCTTGGCGGTCACCTCGTGCGCCTGTTCGATGGTCGGGACCAGTCCGACGACCTCGATGCCGGCGTCGACCTCGCCGATCTCCTCTCGGATGGTCTCGACGGGGTCGCCCGCTTCGGGGTCGACGACCAGGTCCGCACCCAGTTCGGCGGCGAGTTCGCGGCGCTTGGGGTCGAGTTCGGACACCGCAATCGGGCCCGCACCGCGGTTCCGGAGCGTCTGCAGCAACAGGAGGCCGATCGGTCCGGCACCGATTATCGCGACGCTGTCGGCCTGCCCGACGCCGCTCCGGTCGGCAGCGTGGACACAGCACCCGAGTGGTTCGGCGAGTGCCGCGTGACGGAACGGCATGTCGCCGACCGGCTCGACGTTGGCTTCGGGCACCAGCACGTACTCGGCGAACGAGCCGTCGAACACGCGGTCGGCGGCCCCGCCGATCGAGGCCGCGTTCTCGCAGAGGTTGGTCTCCCCTCGCTTGCAGTACGCGCAGGCGTCACACGACACCGTCGGATTCATGGCGACGCGGTCGCCGGACGCCACTCTCGTGACGTCGTCACCGACTTCGGTGACGGTTCCAGCGCTCTCGTGCCCGGGCACGACCGGGAAGTCGACGGCGAAGTCCCCGTGGTACATGTGGAGGTCGGTCGTGCAGATGCCACACGCACCGACGCGTAACACGACTTCGTTCGGTCCCGGCTCCGGTTGGTCCTGCTCTCGTACCTCCAACTCGCCGACGCCTGTCAGCGACGCTACGCGCATGGGTGGCTCCGTGGACGGTTGCTTGCTGGTTCCTCGATTCGGTTGTCGACTCCGTGTATCTGTGTCATTGGTATCGGTCCGTCGTAGGGCTCGGTGGACGTCGGCCTCGGCCGGCGAGCGCGTCCCTCCGCCCGGAAGCGAGGCCACGTCAGCGACACGACGATACCCTGTTCGAACACATTCGAACATTGCATATAAACGTTGGTACCCCCCCTGCACCGGGTCGATACCGACGGTGACTACCGACTGTCCAGTCGCCAGCTATCGATGGGGACCTGCCCGCCGTCGACGCGGAGTTCGTGCCCGTTGATGTAGTCGCTCGCCGGCGCGGCCAGGAACGTGACCGCGTCGGCGACCTCTTCTGGCTCGGCGAACCGTCCCAGCGGGTTGCTGTCGAGAATCTGTTCGGTGACCGCGTCGCTGAACCCCTCGGTCAACCTCGTGTTGGCCCAGCCAGGAGCGACCGCGTTGACGCGGACTCCCTCCCGTCCGAGTTCGAGGGCGAGGCTCTTCGTCAGTCCCAGGAGGCTGTACTTCGCGACGTCGTAGGCGGGCGACATCCCGACACCGTTCTTGGTGTGAATCGAGGTGAAGTTGATTATCTTCCCGTATCCCTGCTCGACCATCCCGTCGACCACTTCGCGGGTGCAGTTCAGCGCCCCACGGAGGTGGACGTCGAGGTTCAGATCGAAGGTCCCGTCGTACTCGTCGTCCAGGAACGGTCCCGCGTCGCCCACGCCCGCGTTGTTGACGAGGATGTCGACCGGACCGAGTTCCTCCGTCGCCTTCTCGACCATCGCAGCGACCGCTGCCTCGTCGCTCACGTCCGCGGGCACGCCGATCGCGTCGACGCCGAGGTCACGAATCTCCGCCGCGGTCTCTCGCGCCGCCCGCTCGTCGACGTCGTTGACGACGACGTCCGCGCCGTTTCGCGCCAGTTCCTGGGCGGACGCCCGTCCCATGCCTCTCCCCGACCCGCTGACCAGTGCAGTCTTGCCTGTGAGGTTACAGTCCATCGCGTCACGCAGGTTCTTCGGAGACGACGAAGTAAGTTTGGGCATGGTAAGTTTTATATATCACGATTCTAAACAGAAGGGCTGGACGCACACATGACAGACGAGTATAAGCGACGGCAGTATCTGAAAGCGACTGGGGCAGCGAGTCTCGGTGTGCTGGGTGCCCTGGCCGGGTGTACGCGTGGTGGGTCGAGCTCGGACAGTGGTGGTTCGAGTGGCGGGTCCAGCGGTGGGTCCGGTGACGGGTCCAGCGGTGGTTCGAGCGGCGGGTCCGGCGACGACGGGTCGAGTTCCTCCGAGGAACTCCCCATCCCGCTCAGCGAATACGACAGCGCGGACATCGACTGGCAACAGTTCGAGGGCGACCAGATCAACATCGGCGCGGTCCAGCACCCGTGGGTGTCGGCCATCAAGCCCGCGATTCCCGTCTTCGAGGAGCTCACCGGCATCGACGTTCAGTGGAACATCCTGCCGGAGAACCAGTTCCGGACCAAGCGACAGACCGACGCTAGCACCGGTGCCGGGCAGTTCGACGTGTTCTTCATGGACCAGGTCGTCAACCAGTTCCGCAACGAGGGCTGGCTGCAGCCGCTCGACCCGTACTTCGAAGACGGGAGTCTGTACGACGAGAGCTTCTACCAGCCCGACGACCTCTTCGAGTCGTCACGGTGGCAGGCACACGGTGGCGGGTACAGCGACAACTGGACCGGACTGCCGATCACCGTCGAGGTCCAGACCCAGTTCTACCGCCAGGACCTCTACGAGAAACACGGACTCGAGGTCGCCGAGACGTGGCAACAGCACCGCGAGAACGCGAAGGTCATCCACGAAGAGGAGTCCGACATCGTCGGGACGTCCGGTCGGGGCCAGAAGGGCTACGGGATGAACATCTACATCCTGAACACGCTCCTCCGCCAGCAGGGGACCAGTCTCTGGACCGACTTCCCGAACGACTCCGGGCTGGACTCCGAGGGTGTCATCGAATCCGCGGAGTACTACACGAGCCTGCTGCAGGACTACGGGCCGGACGGCGCGTCGACCCAGACCTGGTCCGACGTCCAGGCGTCGATGGCGGAAGGGCAGACTGGCCACATCGTCGCCGACGCCAACATGTTCTGGGGCGGCCTGACCAACGACGAGTCCAGCGTCGCCGACACCGTCCAGATTGCGAAGGTTCCCAAGCCGGAAGGTGGCGAGCTGAACCCCAACGCGTTCAACTGGCAGATCTCGACGTCGAAGAACGCCAAGAACTCCGAACAGGCGTTCCTGTTCATGCTGTGGGCGACGTCACCGCCGACCGACACGTGGATGAACGTGGAGAGCAGCGGTGTGTTCTCCGTGCGAGAGTCGGTCTGGGAGAACGAGGACTACCGCTCGAAGGTCGGCGAGGACTACGCACAGGTCTCGCTCGAATCGCTGAGGGCCTCGGCGCCGGACCCGTTCGACCGCAAGTACCCCGAGTGGGGACAGCGGTACTCCGAGGAACTGCAGCGGGCCATCGCTGGCCAGAAACCCGCCGAGAAGGCGATGAAAGACGCAGCGAAGGCCGCTGAAGACATCTACAGCTGAGGGATAAACTACATAACACACCGGGGAACATTTTTCACGTACATTCATGAGCACACCAACACAGACGGAAACGACCAACACCCAGGGCCTCGGCAGACTCCGGGACCTGTGGAACGACTACCTCCCGTACTGGATGATCGCACCGATGGTGCTGGTGATGGTGTCGATCACTTTCTTCCCCGGTGCGTACGACCTGTATCTCAGCGTCATCGAAGAGCCCACGATAAACGTCTTCGCGGCCGAGTTCGTCGGCCTGGAGAACTTCGAGACGGCGTTCACTCGTGGTGGCGCGATTCACTCGTTCGTCATCACCGTCACCGTCGTCGTCAGTGCGCTGGTGCTCGAGAGCCTCCTCGGCTTCTTCCTAGCGGCGCTCGTCGCGGGCGTCGAGGCCGGCCGGATGAAGTCGTTCTACCGGATCCTGTTCATCCTCCCGATGGCCGTCGCGCCCGTCTCGCTGGCGACGATCGGTCGACTGATGCTGAACACCGAAATCGGCATCATCCCGTACGTCATCAACACGGTGACACCGTTCACCGCGCCGGCGTTCCTCTCGGAGATCCCGCTGTTGACGGTGATCCTGCTCGACACCTGGAACTGGACGCCGTTCATGTTCATCATCTTCTACGCCGGCCTCTCCTCGGTGCCCGACACGCTGGTCGAGGCGTCGCGGGTCGACGGCGCGCCCCTGTGGCGGCGGTACGTCCACGTCATCATCCCCTACATGAAACCGGTCGTGTTCGTCGCCACGCTCATCCGGATGATCGACCTCTTCCGGACGTTCGGCGTGGTCTACGGACTGACCCAGGGCGGTCCGGGCACGGCTACCCAGCTGGTGAGCATCAACATCTACGAACAGATGTTCATCAACAACGCCCCCGGTGTGGCGGCCGCCATCGCCGTCGTCTACCTCGTCTTCGTCATCGCCATCGCGAACATCGTCATCGCGAAGGTCGGCTTCGAGGGGGTGTGGGACTGATGGCGACGTCGGATATCGAGCCGGGCTCGTCCCAGCTGCTCGAGAAAGACACGCGTGAGACGCTCGTCCGGGTCGTCCGCCACGCCCTGCTCCTGACGTGGTCGTTCGTCGTGTTCTTCCCGCTGTACTGGCTGGCGTCGATGTCGCTGAAGCCCCCCGGCGAGGCGAACGCGCTCCCGCCGGACTGGATCTTCCTGCCGACGGTGTACAACTACCTGCAGCTGATTCAGGACGGCGAGTTCGTCACGGCGTTCGCCAACAGCCTCCTCATGGTGGGGACGTCGGTGGTGCTCGTGCTGCTCATCGGCGTGCCCGCCGCGTACGTCCTCTCGCGGTGGGACATCCCGATGGAGCGGGACGTGCTCGTGTGGATTCTCTCCTCACGGATGCTCCCGCCCATCGCCGTCGTGCTGCCGTTCTTCATCATCTTCCGCGCGTTCAACCTGTTCGACACGCGCATCGGGATGGTGTTGATGTACATCAGCATCAACCTCTCGCTGGTCGTGTGGGTGATGAAAGCGTTCTTCGACGGCATCCCCGAGACGCTGGAGGAGGCCGCACGCGTCGACGGCGCGACCCGCTTCCAGGGCTTCCGGAAGGTGGTCCTCCCGGCGGCCAAACCCGGCATCTTCTCGGTCGCCATCATCAGCTTCATCTTCGCGTGGATCGAGCTCCTGTTCGGCCTCGTGCTGACGAGCTTCGAGGCAGTGCCGGTCACGCTGTTCGTCTACTCCTTCATCGGCTCTCGCTCCATCGAGTGGTCGATGCTGGCCGCGGCCTCGACGGCGATGATCATTCCCGTGGCGATCTTCCTGATCGCGGTGAACAAGTACCTCGCAGCCGGACTCAGCTTCGGTGTGGTGATCAAAGAATGACGGAGACAACCTGTAACACGACGACGAACCCCCACGTATCAGCCACGAACGACACCCACGCGGCGGGGACGGACAGCCGCGATTCGGAGGTGACATAATGGCCAGCATCACGCTCGACGACGTAACGAAGCGGTTCGGAGAGGGCGGTGAGGCGGTCGTCGCCGTCGACGACGTCTCACTCGACATCGAAGACGGCGAGTTCATCGTCTTCGTCGGTCCCTCGGGGTCGGGGAAGTCGACGCTCATGCGTATCGTCGCGGGTCTCGAGACCCAAAGCGAGGGCGACGTGTTCATCGGCGACACGCTCGTCAACCAGCTCGGCCCGCGTGCGCGGGACATCGCGATGGTGTTCCAGAACTACGCGCTGTACCCGAACATGACGGTCGAGGAGAACATGTCGTTCGGGCTGAAGATGTCGACCGACCTCTCGGACGACGAGATCGAACGACAGGTGACCGACGCGGCGGAGATGATGGGGATCGGCAACCTGCTGGACAACACGCCGGGTGAGCTGTCCGGTGGCCAACAGCAGCGCGTCGCGCTGGGGCGCGCCATCGTCCGCGACCCGAACGTGTTCCTGATGGACGAGCCGCTCTCCAATCTGGACGCGAAGCTCCGGACGACGATGCGGACCGAGATCAACCGCCTCCAGAACGACCTCGGCGTGACGACGCTGTACGTCACGCACGACCAGACCGAGGCGATGACGATGGGTGACCGCCTCGTCGTCCTCAACTACGGCGAACTCCAGCAGGTCGGCACCCCGCTCGAGTGCTTCTACCGCCCCGCGAACCGGTTCGTCGCCGGCTTCATCGGCTCGCCGTCGATGAACTTCTTCGAGGGTGAAGTCGACGACGGCACGCTCAGCGTCGACGGCTTCGACTACGACCTCTCCGAGCGGATGCGCTCGAACGTCGGCGACCGGACGGAGGTGACGCTCGGTGGCCGTCCGGAGGACTTCGACCTCTCCGACGACCCCTCGGGCGAGAACAGCTTCGAGGTGGCCGTCGATGTCGTCGAGCCGATGGGGAGTATCTCGTACGTCTACGTCCGCCCGGTGGACCGGTCGCACGACGACACGTTCGTGGTCGAAATCGACGGCCAACGCCCCGTCTCCGAGGGTCAGCGGATGTACACTCACATCCCGAGTCAGGACGTCCACCTCTTCGACAGGCGGACGGGTAAGACCATCCACCAGCGCCGTCTGGACAACGAAGAGGGCCTCTCGCTCTCGGCCGAGACGCAGGCCGCACCGAGTTCCGGCGACTGAGGACCCGGGACGCGGAGGGGTCCGCACTCGCACTACGGCGAGGCCGAACCCCACGACCGACGTCGTTCGGTACCGGCCCCCGGACATCGGGGGTACGCCAGCGGGCCGACGACGCACCCGACGGACTGCGCGGAACACGCGACGGGGACGGGCCACGTGGACGTGTCGGGCAACGGTGGCGGCGTCGCCGCACACCACAGCTATTAGTAGCTGTACCGGGTGACGTTCTCCCATGCAAACTGCAGTCTTAGTCGAACCGCACCAGTTCGAGCTTCAGGACCGTCCCCGGCCATCGCCCGGTGCGGACGACGTCCTCGTCGCCGTGCGGGAAGTGGGAATCTGCGGCTCCGACGTCCACTACTACGAGCACGGTCGTATCGGGGACATCGTCGTCGAGAACCCACTCGTCCTCGGCCACGAGAGCGCCGGAGAGGTCGTCGACGTCGGTGCGAACGTCACGACGCTCGAACCGGGAGACCGTGTCGCTCTCGAACCCGGCGCCCCGTGTCGTCGATGTCGTCACTGCAAGGAGGGCGACTACCACCTCTGTGAGGACGTCCGGTTCATGGCGACCCCACCGCACGACGGTGCGTTCACCGAGTACGTCTCCTGGCCGGCGGACTTCGCCTACGAACTGCCCGAGAACGTCTCCACCAGGGAGGGTGCCCTCTGTGAACCGCTCTCCGTCGGTATCCACGCCTGTCGTCGGGGCGACGTCGGAACGGGCGACACCGTGCTGGTCACCGGGGCAGGGCCAATCGGCCTGATGGTACTGGAGGCCGCGCGCGCGGCCGGGGCGACGGACGTCGTCCTGACGGACGTCGTCGACGAGAAGCTCACGTTCGCACGCGAGCGTGGGGCCGACCTCACCGTCAACGTCGCGGACGAGGACCTAGACGCCGCGGTCGACGAGTACACCGACGGCGTCGGTGTCGACGTGGTCGTCGAGGCGTCCGGTGCGGCTTCGTCCATCGAGTCCACGCTCGACGTCGTCCGTCGAGGCGGGACCGTCGTCCTCGTCGGCCTCGCGAGCGAGGCGACGGTTCCCTTCGACGTCCTCGAGATGATCGACAACGAACTCGACGTCCTCGGCTCGTTCCGGTACAAGAACACCTACCCGACGGCTATCGACCTCCTGGCCGACGACGTCGTCGACGTCGAGGGAATCGTCGAGTTCGAAGCCTCGCTCGCGGAGGTCGACGACGCCTTCCAGCGCGCGATGGACCCGGACGTCGTCAAGGGGATGGTCACGCTGGACCCGTGAGAGAGGACGGACTCACGACCGGACCGTCTCGCATGTCGACGGACCAGCGCTCGGACCGGTTGCCGAACCAGCAGCGGGGGTGAGACCACCGGACTGGGGAGGTGGCCTGCCCGAGCGTCGGCTTCCCCCGCTCGCTCTCTCGGGTACCACTACTTCTTTAACAGATTATGGTGTGAGTGTCTACTGATGACAGCCAGAGAGGGTACGACGAGCGAGACGAGAGAGAGCGTTCGCTCCTGTCGCGAACGCTTCTCGACGGAGCCACGGGACCACACGGTTCTGTTCGGGTTCGACGGCATCGTCGACACGGTCCGCGAGATGATCGCCGAGCGCGAGAGCAAGAGTTCGGTGTCGCTCATCCGAGAGCTAGAGTCGCTCGGGGAGAAGATCAACGACTCCGTCGCGTCGGAGACGTCGCTCGCCATCGAGTGGCGGGATTGCGGGACGCGAACCGGGGGGCACGTCTGTCACCTCTCGCGTGCCCTCGGCAACTGGGGGCTCGACCCGCACATGGTGGGGACGTTCGGGAACCCGATGCGGTCGGAGTTCGAGTCGGTCTTCGCCGAGTACGCCACGTACTCCATCGGAGACCCGGGGACGACCGACGCAGTCGAGTTCAACGACGGCAAACTCCTCCTGACAGAGGCCGGCGACTACCGGGAACTGGACTGGGAGACGCTGGACGAGCGTCTCGGCCACGACCGACTCGCCGATCTCCTCGAGCAGGCTGACCTCTTCGGCGTGGGGTACTGGTCGATGATTCCGAGCCTGCCCGGAATCCTCCACGCGCTCGCCGAGGACGTGTGGCCGACCCTCTCGGACCCGCCGTCGCACGTCTTCTTCGACCCGGCGGACATCCGTCACCTCCCGGGCACGCAGCTCACCGACGGGTTCGAGGCGTTGCGGGCGCTGAACCGGCAGGTCCCGGTGACGCTGAGTGCGAACCGGGGGGAGACCGAAGCACTCCTCGAGAGCGGTGGCGGGTCGGCGGCGGGTGACTCGATGCTGGACCTCGCGACAGCGGCCCGCGACGTCGTCGGTGTCGACACGGTGGTCTCACACGGGGCCCGTGCGTCGGCGATGGCCACCGAGGACGACCAGGCGTCGGTCGAGACGCTCCACGTCGAAGAGCCCGAAATCGTGACCAGTTCGGGCGACCACTTCAACGCGGGCGTCTGTCTCGGACTGCTGGAGGGGTTCGACGCCGGGGAGACGACGGCGCTCGGGAACGTGGTCGCCGGACAGTTCATCCGGACCGGCAAGTCTCCGACGCTCGCCGAGGTCGACACGTTCCTCGACGAGTACTCGGACCACGTCTAGTCGACGATACCTTCGACGCCGAGCGACGAGACGGGAGGCCAGTGGGGTGGGTGCGGCGGCCGACACTCGCGGGGCACTCGCCGTGAGCACGGCCGGGCGTCTGTGACGGTCCTCGAAATGGTAACACTGCGTAAGTAAATTTGATACCGGTCCAGTTCGTCGGTAGTCGTGTCTCTGGAGACAGAGAACGTTGAGCCGGTTCGGTCAGTCGTCGAGACACGTCTCGTGCCCTCGTGCCCACCGCTGGACCACACGCGAGGAAGTGGCTGTCGACGTGACCGCTGACCGAGTCAGACTGTGACACGCCCGCCGCCAGCCTCCGAGGTCGAATCGACGAGTGAACCCCCCTTCGCTCGTTCCCGACCTTCGCGAGGGAGCACCGACCAATCGTTCGTCGTCCCGTACCAGTGTGGTCCGGGGTGAGTCACCCACGTACGCCCGCGCTCCTGTGGTCGCTCGTGGGTGACCACCCCCTTCACGGACCGGTACCGTACCACTACCGACAGGGCGCAGTCACCGCACTCGACCGTCCGTCTGTGGCTCGCTCGCCCTCGTCAGCGTGTGCTCGTATCCGCCCGGGAGGACCTCCGACGGAGGAACCTCGTCCTCAGTCGTCAGCGTCTGGAACGAGTCCGCTCGGAGGACGGACGTTCACACGCGCGCTGTCCGACCGCAACCGGTCGGTGAGCCGACGAGGTGGCTCGGTTCGCCCCGGAGAGAGCGTTCACTCACACGCCTCGTTCGACTAGCTCATCGGCAGTGCTACCATCTATACAGTATTCTAATTATTACGATAGTTCTTCGTCGAACGAGTGGTGGCGTCGAACGCCGAACCACGGCTCGGTTCGCGACGGCGACCGGCGGCCGGGTGTCCTCGTCGTCCCACGTCGAGTGGGCACTGAATCGGCTCGATGGAACGTCTCTCTACCGGAATCCGACGATTGGCTCGCGCTCATCTCTTTCACCACCCGTTCAGAGGGGAGTGACGCGAGACGTACCCTCGAATTCGGTGCGTTCCTCGGAGAGTGGCTCTCGCCGACGATTCGTCGCTCGCGGCCGCGCTGTTCGACTCGACAGTAGACGTCGACGACGTTGGCTCGGAGAGCTGTGAGTACTGGGACGCTCGGAGCTGTCAAAGTATGACAGAATTAGTATAAATTAGCAGTAATAACAGAATTAATATGACTTTTTGTCGGTGAACAACAGCCGAAGCGGTAGTGAGCGTCCCCGCTCTGAGCGTGTTCACTCGGCCAGCGTCGTCGGGCCGTCGACGCCTCCTCACCCCCGTGTCCGCTCCGAGCGGCGGTTCCGCTTCGTCGCCGTGGTGCCGAGGCCGACGGTCCGCGACTCCCCGCTGTTCCCGTCGAGGGACCGGACGACGAGCGTCACTGTCGACGAGACTCGTCGAGCGGTGGTCGCGTGGCTCGATTCGACCGGTGACCGGACACGCTTCTCGTCGTGGAGCCGTCCGGTTCGGTAGGCAACCGGACTCGGTGCTCCGGCCTGCTCAGTCGAGACTCCCGAACGTCTCCGCGAGGTTGCCGTCGACGAGTCGCCGTCGCTGGAAGCCGAGCGCGTTCGTGAGTATCGTGTGGCCGAGGGACGTGCTGGTGTACTCGAGCATCTCGAAGAGGTGGACGGACGCCCCCTCTCGACGCGACAGTGCTCCCGTCGGGCGAAACGGTGTGTCGGACCGACCCGGGTTCCGCCTGCGGGCATCTCTCGGCTACCCCTCGTAGCCGTCCGACCCCGTCGCCCGGAGGTACTCCTCCAGGAGCGTCGGAAACTGTCCGCCGTGGACGTATCGGAGGCCGAACTCGTCGGCCCAGGAGATGACCCCCCTGTCTTCGGTGACGACGCCGGCGTCGAGTTCCCGCGCGAGGACGAGCAGGTCGAAGTCCTCTCTGGAGTCGAGGACGCCCTGTCGGAGCGCCCGGCGGTACTTGTCGCGCATGTTCGACAGCACCCGGTCGGCCTCGGTGATGTACTCGCCGGGGCCGTCGTCGCCGGCGAGTTTCTCGGGGTCGAGTTGCTGGACTTCCCGGAGCGCCTCCTCGGAGACGCGCAGTCCGCGGTTGACCCGGTCGGACATCTCGTCGATGAAGTTGTAGACGATGTTGGCGGGGATGGTGACGCCGTAGCGGTCGGGGCTCTTGCGGACGACCCAGGTGTCGAGACGAGAGAACACCTCGTCGCCGACGTCGCGGTCACGCAGCATCGTCGCGAGTTCGTCGTGGATGGAGGGCGGCATGTAACAGGAGATGTTGAGTTCGAGTCGCGCCGTCGCCACGAGGTCGAGCAGGCGGAGCACGGCGTCCTCGAGCGACTCGTCCTCGTGGCGAATCTCCTCGGTGATGAACAGCGAGGTGTCGAGGACGAACCGTTGCCGTGGGAGTCCACTGGGCATGCCGGAGGGTTGGCCACTGAGATATATAACCGTCCGCCCGTCGGAAGGCGGTTCGAACGCTCGGGTCCGGGCACACCCGGGCCGTGTCGACGGACCTGACCGGTAGCTCCGGGGTTCGTGCGCCGTACGCTCTCGACGCGGTCACCGAGACACGACCGTCCCGACACGGTCGACGAGGCGCCGGCGACGGGACACCGCCTCCCCGACCACCCAGACGACGGAGACCACCATCCCGAAGCAGACGTAGACGAACGACCACGGAGCCATCCAGGCCGGGCGGACCCACGGCGCGACGGCCTGCCAGTCGTCGGCGAGGGCGTGAGCGAACGGACCGACACCGGCCACGCTTCCGAGGTGCGTCCGCAGCCACTCCGGGAAGGTCAGTTCGTCGTCCTCGGTTCCGGGCGTGAGTCCGGCCGTCCCGCTCAGATTGTACGACCCTCGATATCCAAGGTCGTGCATCGTCGGGGACCGGACACCGTCGTTGCCGTGGACGACGCGTTCGGCGCTGAACGGCCCCCACGGCACGTACGTCTCCCAGACGATGCGACCGGTCGGTGTCACCTCGACGACCCGGTGGTTCCGCGAGTCGGTGATCAGGGTGTTTCCGTTCGGGAGACGGTTGGCGTCGCGTGGCCAGTTGAGTTGGGCCGCGCCCACCTCCCAGGTGCGGTTCCACTCACACGTCCGCCCGACGCGCTCCGTGCACGTGTACTCGACGACGCGGTCGTTCTCGGAGTCGGCCACCAGCACGACCGGCCGGCCGTCCTCGGTCTCCAGATACGTCGGGTTGTGCTGTTCGTGGAGGATCTCCGTCTCGTCGTCCGTTCCCAACCGCAGCGTGATCTCGCCACGCTCACGGTCGACGACGACGACCTGGTCGAAGTTCCGCGGCGAGGCCAGATACTTTCCCGGGCCAATCTTGTCGACGTCGTTCACGTGCGTCCAGTCCGGGTTCATCCCACCGTCTGTCGACGCCGGGTAGTGGTCTCTGAAGTACCACTCCCAGACGATTCGGTCCTCGCCGAGGTCGTAGACGAAGAGGCGGTCGTCGCTCGTTCCGTTCGCCCGGTCCCACTCGCGCATGTTCGCCACGAGGAGTTGGTCGCCGTTGATCAGGTCGACGTCGTGGGTGTCGGCGATGTCGAACTTCACCTCCCAGACCCGCGTCTTCGTGTCCGGGTCGAGTTCGTAGACGAGCGTCTTGCCGACGCCGTCCTCGCGGATGGTGTTCACGACGAGGACGTTCCCGTTCGGTAGCGGGTCGACGTCGTAGAACCACGCCGCACCACGCTTCCCACCGTCGTACACCCACGAGACGTTCCCGCGTGCGTCGAACGAGACGACGCGGGCGGGCTTGTTCTCGTTCCCTCGTCCGTCGACGTGCCAGCCCTGGACGGCGACGAGCGTCGAGCCCTCACCGAACGACTCGACGGTTCCGGTGCGTATCTCCGGCGGATCGTACGCGAGCGTCTCCGCGCCCGCCGCGACCAGGAGACTGGCCACCACGAGCGCGAGGCAGCCGCGCGCCAGCCAGCGGAGCGAGGCCGTCATCGGTCGACCGGTTCGCGTCGAGGCGTCTCCTCCGCCTCGACTACTCGTTCGGTCGCCAACCGCGACGAGAGTCTCGGTTCGTTCGAGTTCACGGCACCCAGTTGACACGACGGGACAGAATCGGATATATCCTCGCCCTACCGCGAGCC